>NZ_CALIMQ010000018.1 GCF_938045535.1 uncultured Campylobacter sp.
GCTTTAGCATCGACGTGGGACTCGGACAGCTAAACGCCGTAAATTTCAGCCAAAATGAGATCGATTATATATTCAACCCGATGTACAACCTCACCAAATGCGCCAAAATCCTGCGCAAATGCTGGAATGCTAAAGACAAAAATATCAAAGACACGATCGAGTGCTACAACTACGGCATGCGCAAACGCTACTCAAACCCCTACTACAAGCGCTTTTACGAACATTACGAGAAATTTTTCGGCAAGCCCTATTAAGAGTTAGTAAAATTTCGCTAAAATCGCGCAAATTTTAAAAAAGGATATTTCATGATACTGATCGCAGGACCCTGCGTGATCGAAAGCCGCGAGCTAATAATGAAAGTCGCGGAAAGTTTACGCAAATTTAACGAAATGAGCGGGGTGGAATTTTACTTCAAAAGCAGCTTCGATAAAGCTAACCGCACCAGCATCTCAAGCTTCCGCGGCCCGGGACTTGAGCGCGGCTGCGAAATTTTAGCCGAAGTAAAGGAAAAGTTCGGCTATAAAATTTTAACCGACATCCACGAGAGCTACCAGGCGGAGCCCGCCGCACGCGTCGCCGACGTACTGCAAATACCCGCGTTTTTGTGCCGCCAAACCGACCTGCTCGTCGCCGCAGCCAGCACGCAAGCGGTAGTAAACATCAAAAAAGGTCAGTTTTTATCACCGCAGGCGATGAAACACAGCGTCGAAAAGGTGTTGCAAACCCGCAGCGCACGGGCTTATACCCCACAAAGCGGCGCGGCATCTAGCGATACAAAGGCCGCTCAAAACAGCGCCTGCTACGACGATGCCGAAATTTGCGGCGCGCAAAACGGCGCTCGAAGCGGTGCGAATGACGAATCTTCGGCACTAGGCGTGCAAAATTCTTGTGGTGCACAATCGGGCACACAAAATTTTATTCATACTTGCGGCGCTAGAAACGGTGCCGAAAATGCCGCTAAAGGTACGGCGACGCCTTGTGCCGCGCAAAGCGATAACAAAAGCGAAACGCAAAGCACCTCGCAGCCAAACTTCTCTCATACTTGCAACGCGCAAGACGGCTCGATAAGTGCCCCGCAACCAAGCGGCGAAGGGATGCACGATCTGGCGCGCTGCCACGGCGTTTGGCTCACCGAGCGCG
>NZ_CALIMQ010000019.1 GCF_938045535.1 uncultured Campylobacter sp.
CTGCGAGAAAGAATTTTACAAATGAGAATTCTGCCGCCGCGCGATCTGTACCCGATAGCGATCTGATCTCGGTGCGGGATCTAGTGCTGCGCTACGGACGGAGCGAAATTTTAAATATCCCTAGCCTCGATCTAAATACGAGCGGTATCACGGCGCTTTTGGGCTCCAACGGCAGCGGCAAATCCACGCTACTGCGGATTTTGTCCTTTTTGCAGCGTCCAAGCAGCGGTAGCGTGGAGCTTTGGGGGCAGCGGGCGCCCTCTTTGCAGACGCTGCGGCAGACCTGCTTGCTGCTGCCCGAGCCCGTGCTTTTAAAACGCAGCGTGGAGCAAAATTTTAAATTTGCGCTCAAAAGTCGCGGCGCGCTTGCGGAATTTGACGAGCGGGTGGATGAAGCGCTCGGCCTAACGGGGCTTGATAGAAGTTTTTTATCAAAGAAGCATTTCGAGCTTAGCTCGGGGCAGACGCAGCGCATCGCGTTTGCGCTCGCTCTGGCGCAGCGCGCAAAGCTCTATCTGCTCGACGAGCCGACCAACAGCCTCGATCTTGCCGCTTCCAAGCTCTTTGCGCGCGCGATTTTATTTATGCGAAGCCGCTACGGCTGCGGTTTTATCATCGCCAGCCACGATGAGAAATGGCTCAGCGCGATCGCGCAAAGAAGCGTATTTCTGCATCGCGGCAAGATATGCGAGTTTGAATACAAAAATATCTTTGACGTGCAAAACGGAGCTTTAAAATTTTCGGATGAAATTTCGCTGCGCCTTGAAGAGGGGCTCGCACGCGCCCGCAAAATCGCGATAAATCCGAGTAAAATTTTATTATCCCAAAGCCCATTTGAACGCTGCTTTGCGGGGATTTTGCACTCGGTTTCGCTTCAGTACGGCTCCTCGCTGCTCATCAAGATCAAGGCGGGCGACGTGTTGCTAAAATGCGTCACGGCGCAGGATGAGCGGCGCTGGAGCGCGGGCGAGAGGGTCTATTTCGGATTTGAAAGCGGCGCGTTTTTGGGACTGGAGTAATTCTGCGCGAAGTGCGGATAAGCTTAATTTTGTTTTTAGAATTTTATTCGCGCGGCACCAATAAATTTCATTTCTGCCTCAAATTTTCACTGCGAACCATCTAGCGCGGCGTGCCCGGCGAAACAGAGCGCGAAAATTTGCGTCTTGAAATTTTGAAATTTACAGGCAGGGCTTTACCTAGCGGCGCGGCGTGAAATTTTAAAATTCTAGGCGCGGAATTTCAAATTCTAAATTTTAACTCCGCGGAATTTGCCCGCAAATTTACGAACGAAATTATATGTTACCTTGCAAAGCGTGCCGTCTGCCTGCAGTGCAAAGGCGGAACGATAGTAAGAATTCTATGGCGTAAAACTCGCGTAAAATTGGCGCGGAATTCCGATAAATTTTAAGAACTGTGCGGGATTTTACAAAATTTCACGAGCGCTAAAACAAAACGGAAAAGCTCCAACCTCACGCCGCTTAAATCTTCCCGCCGAACATCTCGTACATCGCCTTTTCCTCGCCCCAAAGCTCGCGGTGCTTTTTGATACAGGATTTTATCGCGCCCGCGAGATAGAGCACGTCGCGCTCAGTGTGCGTGTAGTGCAGGCTCACGCGCACGAAGCCGGGCTTGCTCTCAGGCATGCGCCCCTCCTTGATACCCAGCAGATCGTGAGCGTACGGGCCCGCGCACATCACACCCGCGCGCGTCTGGATATCAAAGTCGTTGCTAAGGCTCGCGGCGAAATCATACGCCGAGACGCCGCGCACGTTAAATGAAAATATCGGCAGCCGCGGCGCGTCCTTTGGAGCGTAGTTTATGATCTCGTCAATGCCTGCTAGCTCGCTCTCAAAAAGCCGCGCGAGCTCGTCCTCGGCGCTTTTTATTTGCTCGAAGCCCACCTCGTTTCGCAGCGCATAAGCCAAATTTGCCCGCATAAGCCCGATGATAGGCGGCGTACCGCCCTCCTCTAGCTGCTCGGGATTTTTCAAAAACACGTGTCCTTCGCGGCTAGCGTAGGCGACCGTCCCGCCCGCGGCAAATGTCGGCACGTCGCTACTGAGCAGCTCTTTTTTGATCGCCAAAAGCCCGCAGCTAGCAGGTCCGCCAAGTAGCTTATGCGGCGAGAGGAAAATCGCGTCGAAATAGTCGCAGTCTAAATTTGCGTGAGAGCTCAGCGCCGCGCAGTCAAAGGCCACGATGCCGCCCGCGGCTCTGATTAGCTCGCTGATCTTTTTATAGTCGCTAACGACGCCCGTGACGTTTGAGGCGGCGCTAAACGAGCCGATGATGCGGCGTGTTGCGTTTAGCTTTAGGATGCGCTCGAGTGCGAGTAGATCGATCTCGCCGCCCTCACTAAGCGGCACGCGCAAGTAGTCGCAAAGCCCCTCGCGAAAGCTAAGTTCGTTTGAGTGGTGCTCGTAGGGCGAAACGAGCACGAGCGGAAGCTGCGCAGCGCGTAAATTTGCCTCGCCGATCGCGCCTCTGGTTGCAGGCGGCAGGTAGATGCCGAGCAACTCCTGAAATTTCTTGATCGCGGCCGTCGCGCCCTGCCCGCAGGCGATGAGATAAAACCGCTCGTCAAGCCCCAGCAGCTTTTTTAGGCTCTCGCGCGCGCCCTCGTAGCGACGCTGCGTGATGATGGCGCTCGAGCTACTATCGGAGTGTGTGTTGGCGTAGGTTTTTAAAACGTCCGCTATCTCGCGCTCTACGAGCTCATAAGCAAGCCCCGAAGCCGCGAAATCAAAATAGTGCACGCCCGGTTTTAGGATGATATTTTTTCGAATTTCGTCTAAGCTTAGCATTTGCGGCCTTTAAAATTTAAGTGGTTAATTATAGTGAAATTTGGATTAATTTAAGGCTTTACGTCCTAGCTGGGAGAAATTTTAACGAGAATTTTAAAATGACCTCGCCTACAATGTTCGGGTTTTTATACTTTTCTCTATCGAACTTCGCCATTGCGCCTCTCCTTATTTGGAATTATTATTGCTATTTGTTTGTATCAAGCTGCGTATTTTTATCTAAGTTTACTACCGTTTCGGTATCGCCATTTTCAAAGTAACTCTTCAAATATGCCAATACCATCTCGAATTCTTTTTCACCGCTTCGCCAAGCTATAAATTTTTTGGTATCTTTAAATGTAGAATTTGCATCAGGGCAATGCTTATCATAAAATTCTTTTTTCATAGGCCTTAGTCTTTCAAATCTCTCTTTCGAAATAGGGACGGTATATCGTTCAGATATCTGATTGATTCTTTCTACTCCTCTGCAATATGATTCATATGTATTACGCAGAAAAAATTCTCTATCACTATAGCATTTATCATATTCTATTTTAAGCAGTTCCCTGGGAGGCTGCCCTTTGACATTATACTTTAAAAGTAAATCTAGCATTTTTTCATAATGCGGCACATAATCAAATAATCTATAATATGTATAATAGTATCTAAACTCCTCTATATAAAATTTTTGATAGCGTTCCTCTTCCGTATTCTTCTTTGTTGCTAATATGCTTTCCTCAGGGACTATATCCGTAAACTCATCGCTTGTTATTACATTCTCATTATTATCATAGCCGTAATAATATTTTGTCACATACCCATTTTTCAATATCATTTCCGCTAGCTCTACAAAATTATTACGAATAACGTACTCAAGAAGCAGGCTTGCATCACTTGAACCCGGGCCCCTATTGTGTTTGGTATAATCGATATGATCTACTTTGTTATTTTTAATATAGATCTTTTTTATATTTGGCGGATATAGGTACATCTGCACCACCTTGACTTCTTCAAATTTAACCCCGTTGTCTAAAAGCAGTCTTACCGCTTTGGTAGCATTATTTTCTATAGCATAAGCCATAGCGGAT
>NZ_CALIMQ010000020.1 GCF_938045535.1 uncultured Campylobacter sp.
GCTGCAAAAATGATGGCGCCGGCCATGAAAATTTCATAAATTCCGCGCGCATAAATTCCTGGCACCGTTTAAATTTTAAAAATATCCGCCGCGACGAAATTTGCGCGTATAGTTCGCCTGGTGGACTATGAGCTTTAAATTTTATCTCTTTCTAATCGCAGCTTTCGTCTTGCTTGCTTTAGTGGCCGTTAGCAGCGGCGGAGCGAGCATTTCGCTAGGCGACATCGCGAAATTTTTCACCTTCGGTGAGATAGACGAGACCAAGCAGCTCATATTGCTGCAAATGCGCCTGCCGCGCCTCGTGCTTGGAATTTTAATAGGCGCGCTGCTGGCAACTTCGGGGGTGGTGGTGCAAAGCGTATTTTTAAACCCACTTGCAGATCCCTACATCATCGGCATCGCCTCGGCAGCGACTTTCGGCGCGGTCATAGCCTATCTGCTGGGGCTTAGCGACGTTTTTTACGGAATTTTCGCGTTTTTGGCCGCCAGCGGGCTTTCACTCGTAATCTTTAAGCTCGCAGCCCATACCCGCTCTATCTCTACTCTGCTGATCGTAGGCATCGCCGTATCGTCCTTTTTGGGCGCATTTACATCCTTCGCGGTCTATCTAATCGGAGAGGATAGTTTTAGGATTACGGCGTGGATGATGGGCTATCTAGGCGGCGCAAACTGGCAAAAGATCGCGCTTTTGCTGCCGCCGCTGCTGTTTTGCATGGCGTATTTTTACGCAAAGCGCCACGAGCTAAATATCATCTTAAACGGCGACGAGGAGGCGAAGTCGCTGGGGCTCAACGTCGAGAGGTCCAAAAAGAGCCTACTCATCGTCTCCTCGCTCATCATCGGCTTTTCGGTCGCGTTTACGGGTATGATAGGCTTCGTGGGGCTCATCATTCCGCACACGCTTCGCATGGCGCTTCATACGGCGAGCAACGCCGTGCTGATCCCTGCTAGCGCGCTTACCGGCGGAGTTTTTTTGGTTTTTTGCGACGTAATCGCTAAAAACGCCCTCTCGCCGGTAGAAATTCCAATCGGCGTGGTGACCTCCTTTTTCGGCGCGCCCTTTTTTCTATACCTCGCGTTTAGGAAGCATGCATGAAAATTTCGGCGCTAAACTTCAGCTACGGCAAGCGGGCGATCTTGCGAGGCATCGAGTTAAATTTAAAGCGAGGTAAATTTTACGGGATTTTGGGTCCTAACGGCTGCGGCAAAAGCACCTTGCTAAAAAACATATTGCAAATTTTAAAGCCCGCAAGCGGCATCATCGAAATAAACGGCAAAAAAGCAAGCGAATATAGCCTCAAAGAGCTTGCCGCGCTCATCGGCTTCGTGCCGCAAAAAACAGCCCTCGCCGCGCCGCTTAGCGTGAAAGAAATTTTGCTTGCGGGCAGATTTTGCCGCCTAAAAAGCGCATTTAGCGGCTACGATGCGAGCGATCACGCTAAAGTGGAGCAAATGGCAGAGCTTTTGGACGTGAAGAGATTTTTAAATCGCAGCGCGTTTGAGCTAAGCGGCGGCGAGTTCGGGCGCGTACTGCTTGCCAGAGCGCTCGTCAGCGAGCCTGAAATTTTACTGCTCGATGAGCCCACGGGCGCGCTTGATATGAACTACGCGATCGAGGCGATGAAGATCTGCGAAAATTTAACTAAAACGCTAAATTTAACGAGCGTCATCGTGCTGCACGATCTAAATTTAGCCTCGCTTTTTTGCGATGAAATTTTGATGCTAAAAGATGGCGCAGTGAGGTATCGTGGTAGCGCGAGCGAGCTTTTTACGCCGCAGATCATAAAAGAAATTTACGGCTTTGACGCCTTAATAGTAGAAGAAAACGGGGTAAAATTTATACTACCCAAAAAGGAGAAATTATGAAAAAAATTCTTATAGCTTTGACTGCGGCGAGCTTTGTATTCGCCAAAGGTCTAGTCGTACTTGATCCCGCTGCGGTCGAGATCATCTACGCTTTGGGGGCGCAGGATCAGATCGCTGCGATCTCAACTACCTCGATGAGCAAGATCCGCCCGGAGGCAGAAACCGCGAAACTACCTAGCGTAGGCACCTACGTCAAGCCAAATATGGAAAAAATCGTCGAGCTCAAGCCCGATCTGGTTATTACGAGCTTTCACTCCGCGGGCGTTAGCGAAAATCTACAAAAGCTGGGACTTAAGAGCCTTGCGATGGACGCAAACTCCACCGCAGACATCTGCCAAAACGTAAAGAAGGTTGCGACCATCGTAAAAAAAGAGAGCGAGGCGGATAAAATTTGCGCTCAGATGGATGGAATTTTTGCAGACAAACCCGCTCTTCGCGGCAAAAAAGTAGCGCTATTTTTTGGCTCAAACGCCACTATGGCTTTTAACGACAAAACCCTAGTAGGCGATATCTTCGCTCGCCTAGGCGCCAAAAATATCGCAGATGGCCTAAAAGGCAGCACGCCTTCGGTATCTGCCGAATACATCCTCGAGCAAAACCCCGATATAATCGTCGTCGTGGGCGGCGAGACGGAGGATTTTTTAAAGGCAAATCCGATCCTTAGCAACACCAAAGCGGTAAAATCGGGCAAAATTTTAAAAGCTCCGACGCTCATCTTGCGGGGCAGCCCGCAGATCGGCGAGACGGTGGATGAAATTTACGCGGAGGCAACGAAATAGATGTTTAAAGAACGCATTAAATCCCACCACCGCTCCAAACTTTTCGAGAGCGTTTCCGCAAGCGAAAACGAGCTGTTTGACGCACTGGAGCAGCCCGCGAAAGACAGCGACTGCGTGATCTATCTGCATGTGCCCTTTTGCGACAACATCTGCTCGTTTTGTTCGATGATGCGCTCCAAACTCGGCGACGAGCTGGACGAATACGCTAAATTTTTGATCCGCCAGATCAAAGACTACGGCGAGATGCCCTATTTCGATACCAAAAGCGTTAAAAGCATCTACTTCGGCGGCGGCACGCCGAGCGTATTTAGCGAGACGCACTTCGAAAAGGTTCTGGGCGCGCTGCATAAAAATTTCAAGATCGCGGACGACTGCGAGATCAGCATAGAAACCACGCTGCATAATCTAGATATGCAAAAAGCGCTCGCCCTGCAAAGCTTCGGCGTAAACCGCTTTAGCATCGGCGTGCAGACCTTCAGCAGACAGGGGCGCGCACTTCTAAACCGCGTGCATAAGCCCGCTCGCGCAATCGAGCGACTGAAGGATCTTAGAGAAAAATTTGACGGCATGCTCTGCTGCGACATCATCTACAACTTCCCGAACGAAAGCGTGGAGGAAGCGATCGCAGACGCGCGCTACGTAAATGAGCTAGGTCTAGATAGCGCTAGCTTTTACTCGCTGATGTTTTTCGAAGGCTCGGAGCTATCCAAAAAGATCGACACCTCCTACTACGATCTGCCGACTGATAAAAAGCTGCACCATGCCTTTGCAGAGGCGCTACTGCAAAGCGGGAATTTCGAGGTTTTGGAGCTTACCAAACTTGCTCGAAAAGGTCGCGATAACTACGGCTACATCAAGCTAAGCCACAAGGGCACGGATATCCTGCCTATCGGCAACGGCGCGGGCGGACACGTAGCGGGCTTCGGAATTTACGGCGTGTCGGGACACAAGATGATCTCGCGAATCGATGAGCGCGAGGCAAAATATAGCGTGCTAAACAATCTGTTTCAATACCCGATCGTAAATTTAAACGAGCTAAAAGAGGCTCTGAGTGCGAGCATTTACGACGAAGCGGTGCAAAAGCTCAAAGAATTTGAGAGCTGGGGGCTTTTGGAACTAAAAGATCAAAGATCGATCTTGAGCTTGGACGGAATTTTTTGGGGCAACAACATCAACGAAGAGATAGCAAACATTATTAGAAAGGATTTTGTATGAAAAAAATCGTGCTTTACACCTCGCAAACGGGTAACACAAAAAAGGTGGGCGACGCGATCGCCGAGCAACTGGGCTGCGAGAGTCTAAATTTCCGCGACTTTGAGGGTGAGGTCGATGATTACGATTTCATAGCCTTGGGCTTTTACGTCGATAAGGGCGAAGCCGAAGCGAAATTTATGCGCTTTTTACGCAAGATTCACGGCAAGAAGCTTGGCGTTTTTATGACTCTGGGCGCAGAGCCGGACGGCGAGCACTCGCGCAAGTGCCTGGATACCTTTGAAGAGGGGCTTAAAGCAAACGGCAACGAGATTATAAGGGAGTTTGCCTGCCAGGGCGCGATTGATCCGAATCTGCTTGAAACGATGCGCAAAATGGCGGCCGGCGGCAACTCGCCCCATCCTATCACTCCCGAGCGACTTGCGCGCTGGGCGGAGGCTGCGAAACACCCGGACGAGAAGGATCTGGCGGACGCGAAAGCAGCATTTGCGGGGATAGAATAAAATTTAAAGCAAGCCGCGCAAACCGCTGCGCGGCGAAACAAAATCAAATAAAATTTCACACTACTTAATGCGCGATTTGGAATTTTATCTTTTACTAAATTTGGACGATAAATTTCATTACTACAAGCAAATTTACCGCTGCACGCGCAGGTCTTGCTCTAGAATTTAAACGATAAAATTTCATTTCGCGCGCAACGGATCGGATAATGCCGCCGACCTTGCGCCGCTAATGCGCGCTATGAGCACGAAAAGCGCTTTTGTAAGTGACCGGCCCGCGAATACCGCGGCGGCGACCGTCGTCCAATACACCGCCCGCCATTTTGCGACGGCCTGAGCGTTAAAAATCCGCTTCTGCGAGCAAGTAGGCTGCGAGCGCTGCGGTCGCGATCATCGGCTACCGCCCGTCGTCACATGCCGCAGGTACCGCCGTCGGGTGCCACGCGATACCCATCCACCGCTACTAACCGCCCGCACGACAACCCGTCGCCGCTCATCACCCCGTCACGCGACACCTGCCGCCGCCAATCTCTCCGCCGCCTTGCCGCAGGATCAGCTCAAACCGAACCGCTAAATTTTAAATTCTACAAAAGTCTCATCGCGCATAAATTTTAATTCGGCAAATGCGCAAAATTTAGGTAAAATTCCACGCAAACGCTTTGACGATCAAAATTTAAAGGGGCGAAAATGACGAATTTCGAGTACGCGCGCCGCATTGACGAGGCTGCGGGGCTGGATCTTGATTTAGATTGCAAAGAGATCGATCTACAGGATAAGTTTTACGGACTTTTTCAGTGCTTTATGCCTGACGGCGTCGGCGTAGGAGCGGTGTTTGCGCCGCTGCAAAACGGCGAGGCGCTGCAAGCGCGCATAATGCCGATCTACGCAGTCACGGCGCAGCGGACGCGGGAGGCGTTCGATCAGGGCATGGCGCCCGGGTATTTTTGCCCACCGCAGGATCCGAAATTTAGTGGCGAAGCGCTTAAGAGCCTAGCTTTAGCGCACGTTCGGAATTTAAAAATTTTCGCCGAATTTCTAGGCAGGAGCGAGCTTTTAAAGATACTTGAGCAGATAAAATCCGCTCGCGTGCAGGAAGGTTTTGATTTTGCGCATAGTAAAGACGAGCTTGCGGACGCCGTCTATGAGACGATCACGGAGTGGATGATAGATACGCCTAAGCTCGATGCGAAGCTATGGGTGCTCGGCGAGGCGTACTATTCGATCAACTGCGATTATCTGCTACCTGTGTACTTGCAGTATCCAAACTACGCGCAAAAGCCGCAGGAGGACTTTTTGAAGCCCTACTTCGAGCTGTATCTAGCGGGACGGCAGATCACGTTTGAGCGCGGCGAGGTCGTGGTTTTCACGCGCTAAATTTACGCAGGCAAAGGAAGCGAATGGGCGCTCACAGGCGACTAAAATTTGAGTCTTTCAAAAAAAGGAAGCGAGCGACGTCCACGAACGGCTAAAATTTAAGTTCAGCAAGTATGGGCACAAACGCTTATCGCATATCCAAAAAAACCTGCGTCGTAATCGAGCAATCTAGTAGGTTTCCTGCGCGTTCAAATCACTTAAAATATTTCTGTCTTGCATAGCCGCCGCTTTCAGCGCCTTACTGGAGCAAAATCTCCGCACATCGTTGATGTTTGGATAATTGAATTTTTTCCATCACTCTGCTGCCATCACTTCGTTTGTGGCGCCCGAGAATTCACTCTCGCCAATGCTTGCTAGTTAGAATTCATCTAAATTTTAAAGAGGAATTTTGACGCAAAATTTTATGGAATTTCGCTGCTGCAAATTTCGCAAGCGATAAAATTCTATCGATTTACGCTCTTAAATTTACTCAAATCGCCGCCTGTTTTATAAAATTCTTCAGCGTCGATCATAGTGCCGTCAGGCAGCTTACAAACGGTGTAATCCACGCCGTTGCCGTCTTTGCGGACGATCAGCTCGCCGCCATTTTTGATACAAAAATCCCCAGCAGCGCTAGCCTCTGCGCTCACCGAAGCGAAAGCGCCCGCCACAAGCGCTACTGCAAAAAATCTCTTAAAACTCATTTAAATCCTTTCGTTTAATTTTGCCTGTTTTTAGGGTTAAGCTTAAATTTAGGCGCTAAATACGCTAAATCTGCACCTAAATAAATAAACCGCCGACCCTCCTCGAACACCGATAATAGCGTTTTGCATGTTAAATCCTACCTAATAAATCCCAGCAGCACCAAGTCCGCTCACCGCTGTAAAATCAAAGCCATCAGACTTCATCCAATGCAAAATTTTAACATCATAAAATTTTGCCTTCAATAAAATTCTAGCGGCGAAATCTAAGCCGCATCAAAGCTATTTCTACCGTAAAATACCTGCTATAAAAGCGAGGACTATGGCAAATACTAGCTCAGCGAGAAGGTAAGCGCGGATCCTAAACAATCTCGTCTATCAGTGCGAGCCGCGCCCAAACCCTCTAAATTTAACCGCCGCTAGCCGTTTTTGCGCGCGAACTCGCTCATAAAAGCGACTAGTTTTTCAACGTCCTCGTAGTTTATCGCGTTGTAGATCGAGGCGCGGATGCCGCCTAAAACGCGGTGTCCTTTAAGCCCGATCATCCCCGCTGCCTCCGCCTGCGCGACGAAAACGGGCTCAAGCGCGGCGTCTGCTATATTAAAGCTCACGTTCATCAGGCTGCGGCTATCCTTTTGCGCGTGGCCACGGTAAAAGCCGCCGCTAGCATCGATCGCGCCGTAAAGTAGCGCCGCTTTGCGCTTGTTGCGCTCATGCATCGCCGCAAGCCCGCCAATCTCGTCCTTGATCCAGCCGAGCATTAAATTTAGCATGTAAATTCCGAAAGTATTTGGGGTGTTACTCATCGAGTCCGCGTCCGCCTGCGTCTTGTAGCGCAGGATTATCGGCGTTTTGGGATTTGCGCGGTCCAGCAGATCCTTGCGGATCGCTACCATCGTGACGCCAGCTGGCCCGCCGTTTTTCTGAATGCCGCCGTAAAACATCCCTACGCTGCTAAGATCCACGGGGCGCGAAAACAGATCGCTCGAGCTATCGACTACGAGCGGGCAGGCGCACTGCGGTAGCTGCGAATACTGCGTGCCGTAGATAGTGTTGTTTGAGCAGATGTAGCCGTAGTCGGCGTCGTCAGAAAATTTAACCTCGGGGATGCGGTCGAATTTACTCTCCTCACTGCTTGCGACCACGCGGTAGTTTATGCCGAGCACGCCCGCTTCCTTGATCGCTTTGCTCGTCCAGTTGCCCGTGTTGGCGTATTCTGCGACGCCGCCTGCGTATAGGTTCATCGGCACCTGCGCGAACTGAAGGCTCGCGCCGCCTTGCAAAAATAAAATCGTAAAATCGTCCGAAAAGCGATAGAGATCGCGCACGCGGCTCATCGCGCTATGCAAAACTTCCTCGAAAATTTTAGTGCGGTGCGAGATCTCCATTATCGAAAATCCGCGCCCCGCGTAGTTTAGCAGCTCCTCTTGCGCCTGCTTTAGCACGCCCAGCGGGATGGTGCTAGGTCCTGCGCTAAAATTTATTACTCTATCCATTTTGACTCCTTTAGATGATTTTTGCGTTTTTGCTGAGCTGCTGCGAGCAAAGGACGAACTCGTCGCCCGCGGCAAGCTCGCCTAAGGTCACCGTTTTGCCGCCCTTTTGGATTTGAACGAGATCTTTTGTAATCTCAAAAAATTTCGCCTTTTGCGCCAAAAGCTCATCCTTAGCGCTTAGCGTATGCTCTGCGGCGCTTAGCTTTGAGTCCACGAAGTTTTTAAATTTAAGCTCGAAATTTAAAAGCTTTGCAAGCGAGCCTGAAATTTTTGGCTCGACCGATTTTGATTTAAGCTGTAAAGCTGCGAGGCTCAGCACGTTTTGTGCGGATGAAATTTTATCTTTTATCAGCCTATCAAACGCGTCGCTTACGCCGTCTAGGCTCTGAAAGATCGCGCAAATATCGGGCAGCAGATCGATCATCGCGGCGGTGGGCGTGAGGCTTCGGTGATCGGCTACGAAATCGCTGATGCTAAAATCGATCTCGTGCCCGACCGCCGAGATGACGGGCGTTTTGGCCGTGTAGATCGCGCGAGCCAAGGCCTCGTCGTTGAAGCACCACAGATCCTCGCGCGAGCCGCCGCCGCGAGCGATGACGATCGCATCGTAGCCCTTCGCGTCGGCTGCGCACAGCGCGCTTATGATCGAAGCAGGCGCGCCCTCGCCTTGCACTAGCGCGTTATACAGATCGATTTTACAAAGCGCGAAGCGGTCCTGCGCCGTGCGAAGCATATCCGCCTGCGCTGCTGAGCCCGCGCTCGTGATGATCGCGATGCTTTGAGCAAATTTCGGAAGCTGTTTTTTGTGCGAGGCATCGAAAAGCCCCTCTTTGCTAAGCCTTTCTTTTAGCGCGGCAAACGCCGCTTCCAGCTCGCCCTCGCCGCTTTTGCGGATATTTGAGACCTGGATCTGATATGCGCCCGTGGGAGCGTATAGCGAGACTTTGCCGCTTACGATGAGCTTATCGCCCACGGCGGGGATAAAATTTATCCGCGCGGCGTTAAATTTAAACATCGCGCAATCGATCGCCGCGCTCGCGTCTTTGATCGTGAAATACCAGTGTCCGCTCGTGCTTTGAATTCTAAGCTTAGATATTTCGCCCTCGACCTCGACGAAGCTAAAGCTTGTCTCCAAAAGCGTCTTGGCTTGGGCGTTGAGCTCGCTTACGCTAAGCATCGTCGCTCTTTCGCGCGATTTTCTCCGCGATGAAAAGCGTGCTGACGTCGAAGCTGAAGCCCTTTTGCACGCGCAGCTCAAAGCCCGCATTTTTGAGCTTTTCGCTAAAGCTCGCGGCGTCTAGGAAGCTACCGATGGAGCTTGGTAGATACTCGTAGGCTTCTTTGTTTTTCGAGATGAAAGCGCCGATTTTGGGTAAAATTTTACTCACGTAAAAATCTCTGATTTTAAACGCGAGCCCGCCGCTCGTGGCTTTGGTAAATTCCAAAACCACGAGCGAACCGCCCGGTTTGATGACGCGATTAAACTCCGCAAGCGCCGCGTCCAGCTCCACGACGTTTCTTATGCCGTAGCTGATGCTTAAAATATCCACGCTCGCATCATCCAGCGTCGTGGCGCCTGCGGTCGCTTTGATAAACTCGCAGCTAGGGAATTTTTGCTTCGCCACCTCGAGCATACCTTCGCTAGGATCGATCCCCACGATCCGCTCGATCTGCACGCCGTACTGTGCCGCGCCGTCGCGCCACGAGCTTATCATATCGCCCGTGCCGCACGCGACGTCGGCGATACTCACGAGCTTTCCCTTAAGCTTTTCAAGCGTCAGCTCGACCGCTTTTTTGCGCCACGAAACGTCCACGCCGAAGCTGATGGCGCGGTTTGCCAGATCGTAGGTAGGCGCGATCTCATCGAACATCTTTATGATTTTTTCCTGTTTTTGCACGGGCTTTCCTTATTCGTATGCTTTGATTTTGCGCAGCGATCTTTTCAGCGCGCGCAAAAGAGCCTCTTTTTCATTTAAAATTTTTTCCTCCAGCTCGGCGCGGCGATCGTTTAGGCGGGCGTCCAGAGCCAGTAGATACGCAAACGCGACGCCGCTTTTATCGCTTGCTTTTTGATAGATCGCGATGAAATTTTGACACACGCTGATATCTTGCAGCGCGCCGAAATCCTCGCAGGCAGCTTTGGTGCGTTTAAACAGCTCCCTGACGCAGCCCTCATCAAAGCTTCTTGCAAAAATTTCAAGCGCGTATCGCAGCCTCTTTAGCCCTATACGCGCGTCGTGAAATGCCTGCAGCGATGAACCTTGCTGTAAATTTTTTAGCTCCGCGCGCAAGCTTTTAATCAGCTTGCAAAGGCGGGCGGAGGCGAACTTTTTTGAAATTTTTTCATATTCGCTGCGCGCGTAGATGCCGTCCGCGCCGTTTAAAAAGCCGCTAATAGCGCCGCTTAAATCTGTAAATTCCGCGCTAGAGAGAAATTCTAAAATTTTATCCTCCGAGCGCTTTGCGATAAGATTTAGCTGCTGCAAAAAGCTCGCAGGCGCGTCGTCGGCCTTCAAAAACTCCGCAAAAACGTGAAGGTCTCGCAGCTGATTGCTGCGGCTCATAAATTCTGCGAGCAGTTTTAAAATTTCATCCTTTTTTTCCGCTTCGAAAAGCGGCGCGGATAGCTTTAGAAGCGCCCTTGCCTTGCGGGTTTGCACGCGCAGCTCGTGAAGAGCTTCGGGGGAGAGGTTCTTTTGATACTCGCTTTTTGCGCCGCATGCCCGTATCCACGCTAGCTCAAGCGCCAAGCGCGCGAGCTTAACGCTGTCCGCATAGGGCGGCGCGAAAAATTTAACTCGGCTAAATTTTTTAAAAACGTTGCGAGCGTGTGCGAAATCAAGCGAGCGCGGCGGGATGCCGTAGCGCGCCAGATAGCGGCTTTTGTAGCGGTAATCGTCTGTGATCTCGCAAAAATCGGTGCTGCCGAAGGTTTTTGCAAAATCAAAATTTGCGCTAGAGAGCTCGTCTTTAAATTTAGCCCGCAGCACCGCTAGCATATTTAGCTCGCCGCCGTAAAGTTCTAGCCAAAACTCCGCCTCGTCGTTAGCAAAGCCGTAGCGGTTTTTTTGCACGACGCGGGCGATCCTGCTTTTTAAAGCCTCTTTGAAGTCATCTTTTGAAATTTTAAAATTTAGAGTTTGTCTGTCGAGATCCTCTTTTTTGTGGTGCAAAGAGCATTCGTCGTTTTGGCGGATATAATAAATTTCGGGATAGAACGAAGTATAAAACCAAGTGATCTTTACCTTGCGACATTTCAGCCCCGCACGCTCTAGCGTCCGCAGAATCGAATCGTCGCTCAATAAAAATTTACGCTTAGTTTGCATACCCGCTCCAAAAATAAAGTGGGTAATGATAGCAGAAAATTCTTTAAACTATCTACACTTTTCGCAGTCTTCGACCGTAGCCGTGATATTTAGCTTGCGGATGAAATTGCCCGCTTTGCGCTCGATGTTTTTCAAAACGTCCTTATTAAAGGCATCATCCATGAAAAGATCCGTGACATTGCCGCATTTTTCGCATACGACGTGGATGTGCGGCATCTGATAAATGTCGTAGCGGCTCTTTTTATTCGGCGCATTGACCTCGACTACGACGCCCTCGTCGAGTAGGGTGTTTAAATTTTTATAAACAGTCGCTAGTGAAATAGATGGATAGTCCTCTTTGATCCCCTCGTATAGGTCCTCTATGCTTGGATGCTCGTGGCGATCAAGTACCTTTAGGATACATAATCTTTGCGGAGTTGCTTTCAAACCGCAGGTTTTGAGTAGTTCTACGTGGCTCATTTTTGTCCTTCAAAAATTTTAAAGTGATATTATCAAATTTTACTTTAAACAAAGTTGATATTAACTAATACTTTTTATCACTTAATATTCGCTCGGTTAGAGTTTGGATATCCAAGCCCAAGCTGCGCTCCACGTCGGCGGTCTTGCCGTGCGGTAAAAAGATATCGGCAAACTCGAAGCTCACGATCTTTACGTCCGAAATTTCATTTTCTTGCAAAAATGCGCTTAAAATTTCACCGACGCCGCCCTTTTTGGCGTTATCGCTAAAGACATACCAAATTTTATCTTTGTGAGCTAAACTTCGTAAAAACTCGGCGTCTAAAGGCTTTGCAAAGACTAGATCTATGACATCCGCCTCCATCTGCCCCTCTAGCGCTTCAGCCGTTTTATACGCTCTGCCAGCGCCGTTTCCGTAGCCGATGAACGCTACTCGCGCGCTATCGCTGCGCTTCAGAAACACCGATTTTGCAAGCTCTACTGCAGACGCGCCGGTCTCGTCGCAGTCCAAGATAAAGCTTCCGCGCGGATAGCGTATCGCCAAAACCCCCTCATGCGCGTAGGAGTACTCGATGATCCGTTTAAAGCTCGCCTCGTCTCGCGGCGCGCACATACTGACGTTTGGGATCGCATTTAAGAAGCTCACGTCAAAGACCCCCTCATGCGTCTCGCCGTCCTCGCCCACGATGCCGGCGCGATCCATCGCAAGGACTAAATTTAAATTCATAATCGCCGCATCGTGAACGATCTGATCGAACGCGCGCTGCATGAAGGTCGAATATATCGTAACGTACGGCTTAAAACCCTCGCGCGCCATCGCAGCCATCGAGCTTAGCGCGTGAGGCTCGGCGATCGCGACGTCCCAGAAACGGTGCGGAAATTTCTCGATCAGCTTATCCATACCCGTGCCGCTTGGCATCGCAGCGGTTACGCCCACGACGTTTTCATGCTTGGCGGCCAAATTTAAAAGAGCCTCGGCGTAAATTTGCGTGGCGCTTTTGGCGGCGGATTTTTTCTTAAATTCTCCGCTTTGAATATCGAAAGGCCCTACACCGTGCCAGCTCTCCAAATAGCCCTCGGCCTTGTCATAGCCTTTGCCTTTGATCGTTTGAGCGTGCACGACGACCGGTTTGCGCGCGCTTTTTGCCGTCTTTAGCGCCGATATTAGATCCTCTAGATTATGTCCGTCCACGGGACCGATGTAATCAAGCCCAAGCTCCTCGAAATACATCCCGGGGATAATGAGTTTTAAGGAATTTTCAAAGCGCTTTGCCATATATGTCGCGCTTTGCGGAGCGTGGGAGAGCAGCTCTCTTACATGGGATTTAAATTTTTGATATGTCTCGCCCGCCATCGCTTGGCTTAGGTATTTGCTAAAGGCGCCGATCGGCTTGCTGATGCTCATTTTGTTATCGTTTAGGATTATGATGCAGGGCAAGCGCAGATCGCCTAGCTCATTCATCGCCTCATAAGTCATACCGCCGCTCATTGAGCCGTCGCCGATGAGCACCACCGGCACGCGATCTTCGCGCTTTAGACTGATCGCTTTTGCCGCACCCACGGCTAAAGAGATCGACGTCGAGGCGTGTCCTGCGACGAAGTAATCAAATTTACTCTCGCTAGGCTTCGTGTAGCCGCTGATACCGCCGAACTGCCTAAGCGAGCCGAACTCCTCCCAGCGGTCCGTTAGAAGCTTGTGCGCGTAGCTTTGATGGCTCACATCGAAGATAAACGGATCGCTCGTGACGTCGAATACGTAGTGCATCGCTACGATGAGCTCGACCGCGCCCATATTTGAGCTTAGATGGCCGCCGTTTTTACTCACGACTTCGATGATGCGCGCTCTGATCTGCGCACAGAGCTCTCGTAGCTCCTGTAAATTTTTGTTTTTAATATCCACTCAAAATCTCTCCCAAAGCGCCCAAGACGCGATCGTTTTGCCCCTGTGTGCCGATCGTGATACGCACGGCGTTTAGCCCGTAGTTTTTTAAATTTCGAATGATGATGCCGCGGCGCAGAAGCCTATCGCAAAGCTCGCTACTATCTATCGGCGGACTAAGTTTAAACGTGATGAAATTTGCGTAGCTAGGGATAAATTCCAAATTTCGCTCGCGCACAAAATCTTCAAAGCGGCTCATCTGCGCGGCGTTGTTTTGTAGGCTCTTTTGCACGAAAGCCTCGTCTTTTAGCGCCGCAATCGCCGCTGCGAGGCTAAGCGTCGTGATATTAAAAGGCGGTCGCAGCTTATAAAGCGCACTTATGATTACGCGCGGCGCGATACCGTAGCCTACGCGCATGCCGCCCAGCCCATAGACCTTAGAGAAGGTGCCCAGATAGAGCACGTTTTTAAAATTTTGAATTAAAAGCTTAGGATCAAGCCTCTTGCGCTCATCTTTAAACGCCGCAAATTCGTTGTATGCGGCATCGATCACTAAAAGCGTGTTCTCATCCACGCTGCCAGCGAACTTATACACTGCCTCCGCATCCAAGCATTCGCCCAGCGGATTGTTCGGCACGCACAAAAAGATGACCGAAATTTCATCTCTATGCGCGTTATAAATTTTTAAAAGTTCGGCTAGGTCGTGCTCCTGCGCGCTCGTTTTGTAAACTTTAGCCTCGCAATGGCTTGCGTAGATGCCGTACATCGCAAAGGTAACGCCTGCTTGCAGTATCGCGCGGCGCGAATTGAGCTTGGCGTGCAACGCAAACTCGATGATCTGATCGCTACCCGCGCCGATGATGATATTTTGCGGCTCCACGCCGAATTTCGAGGCGAGCGCGCCCTTTAGCTCATACATCGAATCATCGGGGTAAAGATGCGCATAGGCGGCATTTTGCACGATTGCATCCTGCACCGCTTCGCTAGTGCCGAAAGGATTTTCGTTGCTAGCAAGCTTTAACACGTCCTGCTTGCGGATACCAAACTCCCGCACCACAAGCTCGATCGGTTTGCCCGCTTCGTAATTGCTTAGATTTTCTACAAATTCGTTAAATTTCATCACTCCCCTCCGTTTATGTAACTTCCCAGCCAGGTGATTTCGTGGCCGTTTTTCTGCGCGTTTTGCAGCACGCGCGCCACGCGCTCATCGTCGATGTGTCCCTCAAAATCGACATAAAAGATGCATTTAAAATCTCTAAGCTTAACAGGGCGGCTTTCGAGCTTAGTTAAATTTATCCCCTCGTTGCGAAACATCTGCAAAAAGTCCACGAGCCCGCCCGGGCGGTCGTCGGTTTTGGCTAGGATGCTCGTTTTGTTGCGGTCGCTCTTTTGGTTTTTAAAGTCGCTCAGTACGAAAAATCGCGTGCGATTGGCGGAGTTGTCCTCTATCTTTTGAAACATCATAGGCACGCCGTAAAGATCGGCGGCGATCTTGGAGCAGATCGCGGCGGAGTGCGGCGTGGCGGCTGCCATCTGCGCCGCAAGCGCGGTAGATTTGGTCGCGGTAAATTTAACGCCGCTAAGGCCGTGATCGTCTAAAAATTTAAGGCACTGATTGTATCCTTGCGGATGCGAGAATATCTGATCCACGGTGCTTACGTCGTCGCAGTGGCTCGCAAAGCAGTGGTGGATGTCCATATAAATTTCGGCGACGATCTTGACGCCCTCGTATTTTCGCAAGCAATCAAGCGTCGCGCCCACCGCGCCCTCGGTGTTGTTTTCGATCGGCACGACGCCGTATTTAGCCTCGCCACTATCAAGCTCTTTAAAGACTGCTTCGATGTTTGAGAGTGGTAGATAGGAGCTTACCGCGCCAAAACGGCTCTTGGCGGCTTGGTGCGAATAGGTGCCGAAAGGCCCTAAAAAAGCGACTATCTGCGGCTTTTCTAAATTTCGCGAAACCGAGAAAATTTCAAAAAATATCGCCTCGATCGCCTCTTTGCTTAAATTTTGCGCCTTTCCGCCGTCCAGCCTGCTGATGATCGAGCGCTCGCGCTCCGGGCGGTAGATCGCGCTGCCAGCGGTCTGCTTCAGCTCGCCGATCTTTTTGACAAACCCCATGCGCTCGTCTATAAGGCGCAAAATTTCATCATCCAGCCTGTCAATACAAACGCGCAGATCATCGATATTTTGCATCACAACCCTCCTTTTGCTCGCCCCTAAATTTCGGTTTTAAAAATTTCACGCCGCCGCTCTTGCCGCAGGCTTTGAAATTCTTACCTCGCGATCTTAAAATTTCATCGCTTGCGATTGCCGCGCCGCAACTTTTGCACGCTAAGAAGGCGCGATAAAATTCGTCGCGACGGGATCTGAGATTTAAAGAGCCGAGATTAAAATTTAAAGCGGGGCTTTGTTTTGCCGTAAAATTTAGAGGCGCATTTTGTTCGGATCTGAAATTTAAAGCGCGGGTGCATTTGGGCTTGGAATTTAAAGCGGCGGTGCGTTTAAAATTTAAGGCCGCGCTCGTTGCGGCATTAAAATTTAAAGCCGCTGCGCGTTCGGATTTGAAATTTAAGATTGCGCCCCGTTTTGGACGGCTTGCCGCGCGGATCATACGAAATCCTTTTCTAGCGCGATTAGATCATCAAAGCTCTCGCGCTTTCTAATTAGGCGGTCTTGTCCGTCGTAAACCGCGACTTCGGCGGCGCGGCAGCGGGTGTTGTAGTTGCTCGACATCGAAAAACCGTAGGCGCCGGCGCTTTTGATCGCGAGCAGATCGCCGCTTTGCAGGCTAGGCAGGCTAACGCCTTTGGCCAAAAAGTCGCCGCTTTCGCAGATCGGGCCCACGACGTCGCAGAGGCTCACTGCGGCTAAATTTATACCGCCCAAAATTTTTTCATCCACACACGAGCAATTTGTTTGATCCGAGCTTGTACGGCCTAAATTTACTTCGCTCGCGCCGGATTCGTCTAAATTTATACCCCCCGAAACGCTAACGATCTCGATGGCGTGGTGCGCGCCGTAGAGGCTCGGACGTATGAGATCGTTCATCGCGCCGTCGACGATAACGAAGCGCTTGCCGCAGTTTTGTTTTTCGTAAAGCACGCGGGTAAGAAATACCCCCGCAGCCCCCGCGATGAAACGCCCCGGCTCGCACACGATCGTGACATCTAGCTCGCTTAGGCTGCGCAAGATCCCCTGCGCGTAGTCGTAGAGCACGATCTGCTTTTCATCCTCGTAGCGGATGCCGATGCCGCCGCCCACGTCGAAAAATTTTATATCGATCTCAAGGGCTCGCAGCTCGCGCAACAGATCGCTTACGATCTTTGCCGCGTCGCAGATCGGAGAAATGTCCGTAAGCTGGCTGCCGATGTGAAAGTGGATACCGACGGGATTTAAAAATTTGCTCTTTTTGGCGTAGATATACATCTTGCGCGCGGTCTCGATGCTGACGCCGAATTTGTTCTCATTTAGCCCCGTGGAGATGTAGGGGTGGGTCTTGGCATCGACGTTCGGATTTACGCGGATGCTGATACGAGCGGGCTTATTTAGCTTTTGCGCGATCCGCTCCAGGCGCAGCATCTCAGCTTCGCTTTCTAAATTTATCAGCAAGATATCCGACTTTAGCGCAAATTCTAGCTCGCTATCTTGCTTGCCGACGCCAGAGAATATGATCTTATAGCTCTTTGCGCCGATATACAGAGCGCGGCGCAGCTCGCCGATGCTGACGCAATCAAAGCCGCTGCCCAGATCCGATAGAAATTTTAAAATGCTTAAATTAGAGCTTGCCTTGATCGCGAAGCAGACGAGCGACTTGCGCGCTGCGAAGGCCTCTTTGAGCGCTATGAAATTCTTTTGTATCTCGTTAAAATCGTAAACGTATAAAGGGGTGCCGTATTTGCGGGCTAAGCTTGAATAATCCATAGAATTTCCACCGATAAATTTTGCGCCATTCTAACAAATCAAGGCTTAACGATGCTTAAAAACTAAAAATGCTGCAAAGCCTAATAGCGCTGTTATGGGCACGATAATGCCAAGTTCTGGGATGATGACGCCGTTGAGAGAAAACCTAATCAACACAAAAAGCACTCCCCAAGCGCATAGCGTAGCGATAAAAAATCCAAAGCTTAGCAGCGCAAGATTAAAAAACCGTCCCGTAACGGGCAGATAATAATACAGAACCAATACTGCCAAAGGCGCAAATAACGGAAAAAATATCATATTATAAAGGCTTGCTTTTATGGTGGAGATATTCACGCCTTGATGCGAAAATGTGCGGATCGAACGCAAAGCATCCCTGATCGAATATACATTACTCGTATCATAAACGCTTGCAATTGAGCTTGGATCAAAGCCCTTAAGCGCCTCGCTCTGCGCGCCAAGCTTACTTTTTAATCCACTTCCTCCAAGTTTAAGCTGCGCTGGTAAAGTAGTGGTATTTACGTCGCGCAGATGCCAAATTTTACCTGCGTATTCGCCAGAGCTTGCATGCGAGCGTGAAGCAACGGAGTTATCACCCACATCAAAGATCGTTATATCATTTGCGTTTTTGCCGTTTAGAGCTTTGATGTAGATATATTTACCCTCAAATTTCAAAAACATATCTCCCCCCGTAGGCGATAAATCGGTTAAATTCTTTTGAAATTTTAATGCGTATGCAAACGGGGTGGAATTTAAAGCTATAAAGCCTGCAGTAATCGCAAGTGCGATCAAAAATGGAGGGATTATCAGAGCGTTTTTGCTAACCCCAAGCGCATAAAAGCTCACCAGCTCGTTGCTTCTAATCATATTAAACATCATTAAAATCAGCGCGAAAATGAGGCTTAGCGGCAGCGTGTAGCTAAGCGCGACTGCAGCCGTTAGGGCGATATACAAAAGAGCGGTATTCGCGCTTGAAGGAAAATCTTTGAGATTGGTAAGCACATCGATGCCTACATAAAAGCACTCAAGAGCTATTAGCAGGATAAAAAAATACTTCAGATAGGAAAGAGCCGCGTATTTTACGTATAACTTCACGCCCTAGCCTTTTTAATCGTAAATTTTTGCGCGATCTGCTCTATATCCGAGCAAATGAGCTCCTCTACTGCGCGCGCGACATAGGGTAAAATTTCGCTCAGCTTCTCGCGCTCGCTTTCGTTAAAATTTCCGAGCACGAAATTTGCCGCGTCCTGCCCCTGCTGTTTTTTACCCACGCCGATACGCACGCGCTCGTAATCCGCGCCGATTAGCGCGTCGATCGATTTGATCCCGTTGTGCCCGCCGCTACTGCCTCCTTTTTTAAATTTAACGGCGCCCAGATCCAAATCTATATCGTCGTGCACCACGATGATGCGCTCGGGCTTATAAAAATCATTCACTGCCTTTACGGAGTTGCCGCTTAAGTTCATAAAAGTTTGGGGCTTTAAAAGAAGCAGCGAGCCCTTTTTAAAAAGCTCGCCTTGGAATTTAGACGAGCCGAGCTCGCTAAAGCCGCCCGTCTTTAAAATTTCGTCGATTAGCATAAAACCGACGTTGTGTCTGGTGTCTGCGTATTTCTGAGCAGGATTCCCAAGTCCTGCGATCAGTATCATAGGCGCCCCTATTTAGCCGAAGTAACTCCGACTACCGCTACTGAGCCGTCTAGGATGATGCTGACGCCCGCTTTTACCGGAATGTCACGGATCAAAAGCGAATCGCCTACGTCAAGATCGGTTACATCCAGCGTAAAACCGTTTGGTAGATCTTTGCCGGCGCATTTTACGGCGATACGGCGCTTGGATTGCACCAAAATACCTTTATTTTTTAGCCCTTTAGCGACGCCAGTTACCTTAACCGGCACTAAATATTTGCTTACGACGTCATCCTGAACTACGCGCAAATCTACGTGAGTTAGGGTATTTGTGACGGGGTGTTTTTGGTATTCTTGCACTATAACGCGATATGTCTTACCGCCCATGCTAACCTCGAAGGGAAGATCTTCTTTTGCGCGCATAGCCTTGATAAAGTCGTTTACCTTAAACGCTGCGTTAATATTTTCAAATCCTTTCGCATAAATATTAGCGATTAGATAACCATCTCGTTTTAGGGATTTTGAAGCCCTTTTACCGATACTATCTCTAACGATACCTTCTAACATTAGGTTTCCTTTGTGAAAAAATAAAGCGTGATAATAGCTAAATGTTGCTTTAAATCTATTTAAGCGCCACGATGAAATTTAGAAGTAAAATCGCACGGAATTTAGCCGATTAAAATTTACGCTAAATCCTGCAAGTCACGGCATATTTGTACACAATGAGACAAACGAATAGAATTCTGCCTGCGCGGCAGCAGGCAGAATTCTTTAAAATTTCAAATTGAAAGAATTTAGAATTTTAAAATTTATGGCTCAGCGAATCTCTTTTAGCTGCACAACTTCGCCTGCAAGCATCTCCTCGGCGCTCTCTCCCGATTCTGCAGCCAAATCCCTTTTTTTGGCAAGATCGACGTTTTTGATCTGTAGATCAAGGTCGTTTCGCTTAGAGGCCTTATCCAGCGCCTCCTCACGGGTGATGACGCCGTCTCTGTAAAGATCGAGCAGGTGCTGATCGAAGGTCTGCATGCCGTAGGTGTTGCGACCGTCGGCAATCGCGTCTGGAATTTCATCGTCACGCGCATCAAGTATCATATCCTTAATACGGGTGTTTTTGCGTAGAATTTCAACGACGGCTACGCGCTTGCCCTCGATAGTACGAGCAAGGCGCTGAGAGATGACCGCCTCTAGGACGGACGCTAGCGTCATTCGGATACGCTCCTGCTCAGCCTGCTCAAACATCGCGATGATTCGGTTTACCGTCTCTTTTGCGTCAATAGTGTGCACCGTCGAAAACACTAAGTGGCCCGTTTCCGCGGCGTGAAGTGCGGTCTCGATCGTTTCTAAATCGCGCATCTCGCCCACGAATATTACGTCCGGGTCCTCTCTCAGCGCGGCGCGAAGCGAATCTGCGAAGTTGTTGCAGTCCTCGCCGATAGCGCGCTGATTGATGATGCATTTATCGTCTTTAAATACGAACTCGACGGGATCCTCGATCGTAACGACATGGCTGGTTCTTTGCCTATTTATGCGATTTATCATACTTGCGATAGTGGTCGTCTTTCCGCTTCCCGTAGGTCCCGTAAGTAGCACGACGCCGCGCATAGCCGTGTCGCAAATATCTTTGATCGAGGGCGGCAAACCCAGCTCGTCAATCTCTGGAATTTTAACGGGGATCGTTCGGAAAACCGCGCTAATACCGTCGATTTGAAAGAAAATATTAACGCGGAAGCGATAATCTTCGTTTAGCTTGTAGGTAAAATCCACGCTCTTTCTCTCGATGAGCTCCGGAAAGCGCGTAATGAGCAGCTCTTTGGCTAGCGTCATCGCATCCTCTTTTAAAAAAGGCGTCTTGCTAAATTTTACTAGCTCGCCGTGGATGCGCCCTCTGATAACCGCGCCCGATTTTATATGAAGGTCGCTACCGCCATTTTGGATCAAAAATTCCAGATATTTATTTAGCCTATCTCGCTGCTTAAAATCCAGCGTAGAAGCGTCAACTTGATACTGCGAATAATCTATAGAACCCGCCATCATTTCTCCTTTTTAAGTGTTTTTATTATCTCTTTAAATGCTTCTTCAAAGGCCACCAGTCCGTCATCCAGCAGCTTTTTATACGCCTTTTTCATATCGATCTTCGCATCCGCTACTCGGGCAAAAAAATGCTCTATCTCTTCATCGCTCGGCGGCATTTTAGGCTTTTGATCGCCGCTTATAAAAGCCTCTATCGTCTCAAGCGGCGCGGTATTTACGCAGCCCGGATACATTAGCTCGCTGACGTAGTAGTCCTTCGGCAGATCATCTCCTTTTACGCCTGTGCTCGCAAACAGCGGCTTTACGTAGTTTAAATTTTCTTTAGCGATGACATTGTAGCATTTTGAAGCGTTCATCGTGCTGATTTTGCCGGTAGGAAGGCCTGCCGCGGCCATTTTTTCATCCAGCAGCCTATCGAAGCGGCTAACGAAGATGCTAATTACGGTTTTTGGTAAATTTGCTTTCGGGAAGTAGCGGCGAAAGCCCGCGATCCCCTCTTTTATAGCCTCGATACATTTTACGGTCTGTTCGGGCGAAAAAACTAAGGTCGCGTTTACACTGATCCCCTTTTTTAGTAGATCGCGCATCGCTTCGTAGCCCGCCTTGGTTGCGGGGATTTTTATCATTACGTTTGGCATGCCGATCGTGCCGTATAGGTGTTTGCCCTCGCGATACATCGCCTCGGCGTCGTCTGCGAAATACGGATCGACCTCGATACTCACAAAGCCGTCATCGCCGTTAATAAAATTTTTAAGCAGGCTCTCCGCCGCGCTTCTGATGTCCGCGGTGGCTAAAATTTCATACAGCTTTTTAGGCTCTTTTTTTCTAAATTCCTCTTTAGCCGAGTCGTATGCAGAGGAGATTAGGATCGCGTTTTTAAAGATTGCGGGATTGGAAGTCGCGCCGTTAATTATCCCTTTTTTGATCAGCTCGTCGAAATCTTTATCGATAAAATCGCGCTCCAAAAAGTCGCACCAAAGGCTGAAATTTAGGGCTTTATCATACATATTTCATAATCTCCTTCAAATCCTTTTTTTCAATGCAGACGCTCGCCTCGCTTTTTAAAATTTCATTCGCGCAAAAAGCAATTTTAAGTCCCGCCTCGCGAAACATCGAAACGTCGTTCGCGCCGTCTCCCACGCACATTACTTCACTTGCGCTTAGGCCCATCAGCGATTTAAGCTGCGCAAGCAGCGCGCCTTTTGAGTAGCCAAACATCATCTCGCCGCCGAAAAGTCCGGTTAAAATTCCGTTTTTTTCATGCAGATAGTTTGCAAAGCTCGCGTCAAAGCCTAGTTTTTTCTGCGCGGCGTCGGTGGCAAGATGAAATCCGCCGCTAAAGACGATCACCTTTATGCCTTTATTTTTCAGATACGCGATGATCTCGCTAGCGCCGCAAACGAAAGGCAGGCTTTCCGCGATAGCTTTAGCATCGCTAAGCTTCATCCCCTTTATCAGCGCCACGCGCTCGCTAAGACTCTCGAAAAAATCAAGCTCGCCCGCCATCGCGCGCTTCGTAATTTCGCTAACTTGTCGCTGCGTGCCCATTTTAGCGGCGAAAAAACCTATCGTCTCGCCGTCCATCAGCGTAGAATCAAAGTCGAAAACACAAAGCTTTATCATAAATATCCTCGCAAAAATTTAGGAATTATAGCTAATTTAAGTTTAAGTTTTTTGGAATTAGCATAAATTTTTCGCTTTTTGAGACCTCGTAAATTTTGCTCCTAACCCCGAACGAGCATAAATTTATATATTTTTTTTCGCCAAAATATAAAATTTCATCTTGATGATAGTGCCCTTCGATGATTAAATTTGCCGTATAAAAATCGATCTTCGGCGCGATTATATCCTTAAAATCCAGCATTTTTCTGTAGAGGTTTTTCCCCTCCTGCGATTTTAAGATCATCTTTGAAATTTTAAATTTTAAAGATTCTAACGGAAAAATTAGATCACATAATTATAATTTAGAATTTATTTTTAACGAAGGATTAACTTGGTCAGCATTATCCTCTTCTCTTTTTTCTATAAGAAAATTACCCATAGGGTTTTTATTTGATAATTCAGGAAGTTCTCTTTTTCAAAAAGAAAAAGCCTCATTAAATTATTTATTATTTATACTAAATAATAAAGTAATAAGTGTATTTTTAGAATTAATAAATTCCACATTAAATTATCAACCAGGAAACTTAAATAAAATTCCTATTATATATAAACATAGTTATAATAATGAAATCAATTTATTAGTTCAACAAAATATAGATATTTCCAAAAAAGAATGGGATTTAAGAGAAACCTCTTGGGATTTTGAAAAATTATCTTTGATTGATGGTAAAGATTTAAAAAGTGCTTTTGAAAA
>NZ_CALIMQ010000021.1 GCF_938045535.1 uncultured Campylobacter sp.
GTAGTATATGGATATGGATCGGTGGAGGAAATTGGTGGATTGGATGGTGGATAGCGGATGGGATAATGATGCAGCGGCGGCGTGACTAATGTGAACAGAACTCGAAACTCTAAAGGAACTAGACACTAAGACCAGCAACTCGACACGACGATGCAACCGATAATTCAACTATGCAAGCAATGAAAAGAAAATTGCAAAGGCTCAGACTGGCTTGGACAAAGGATGAATAGATCTAACTCTTTTTTGTGGATTTTTCTTGGACAATAGGTAAGAAAATAAATCTAATCTAGGAAAACTGGAAATTCTCACCGAGCAACCTGAAAACTGATACCACTTGATAGAGGCGAGGGTGTCCCGATCTTTCGATGAGATGATAACTATCGATTTGGTGGAGACGACTTTGACGATCCGACTACAAACGTGCACGACGTTGCGCCTTAGCAATCGCTAAACCAATCTCCTGAGGTTACTGACGATGCCGGAAGCACGGTCAGCCTGACCACGAAGGTCTATTCCTGCAAGCAATCGAAGAACGAGCAAGAATATGATAAAGCAATCTGAATATTGCAAATATATATGAAGTATTGATAATGGTGGGGATCCGTAAGCGGTCTTGGTCTGGTCGTTGGACACAAACGAAGTACACGAAGTTGCAATGGCTAACTTTTAACTAAACAAATCCCAAGGAAAAGCTACTAGATGGATCTACTTATATAGGAGCAAGGGGTGGCGGCCAAGGAGGTGGGAGGACGTCCCAAGGCAGCCTAAAACTAAATCTAGGTCGTACAAGGCCAATGGGCCCAAGTGGAGGTGATGTAACACCTTTGGACTTGTAGTTTGACTCGGATTCTGCTGCAGCATCAGATTGTTTCGTCCACAACTCAACGCTCCGGACGAATTTGAAGGTGATTCCAATTGGGTTGGAAAGTGCACGAAATCTAGTTTCCAACAAAAAAAGAATCACCCAATTCGGAGTCCGTATGAAAAACTTGTGTGCGTTTTGAGTCAGGTATGTCTGTGCAGTCCGAATCTGAATCCAGAACGTGAGAGACTTGGACTCTATCTTCTCTTGGGCCAAAAGTGACGTGAGAGAACTTTTTGGACAGCAAATAAACATCTCTTTCTTCCTTATCTTCATATGTGGATTGTACAAATGTCCCATACACCTGCAATTAGACAAAACACAAAAGTGTGTGAAGTATTTTTGTTCTGGATAACATAAATAGATTATTGAATAGTTTGCACTAGAAATCACCTGACAAATATGCATATATGCAATATTTTTGGTCATATCCAAGGTAGTCATGTCCTCATCATCCTCCCCTTCTTGAAAATAAAGCCGTCCTCGGCGTTGCTTAATCTGAAATGTGGCTAACAAAAGAGACAAGGTGTACATGTTGTATATGTATATGTCATCCATTTTTACTTCCCTTGATTTTTGCATATATGACACATGAATAGATGAGTAACTTGCATAGTTCATAAAATCTAAAGCCAAAAAATTAGCACAAGAAGTAGAAGGCATGAAAATATTGCAACTCAGTTTGCACATATAAGTGAAGCTCTTATTCATTTCAAAAGATTGACAATGTTCATCATTAAACCATCCCAACATTGGTGAATAAACCTTACTTGCATCAAATTTACATGCTACAACATGCTTAAATAAGCAAACATGCAATAAGTCATTCAACACAGAATCATCACCAAGATTAGAGGTCATATCAAAATGATTAAACATTGGTTCTTTTGCATCAATAGTTAATTCAATGGGTGCACTCAAAATTGTTGGTATTTCAGTTGTTTGATCACATGGCAAAGTCAAATTATCAACGTAGTCCTCTAAAATAGGTGGTGTGATCAAAGTAGTGGGTAGCTCATCAGATGGTGCATTCAAATTGACAAGGCATTCATCATTCTCATGTAGAGATGGAAGATCAGTACCTTTGTCATTACCTCTTATGATAACCTCAGATGATGTAGGCACTCTCGATGATGATGTGTCACATGGTGGAGGTGATGTAGTCCTGACAACAACGGATGTGGTTGTCATAGTATGCCTAGTAGTTGAAGGAACAATCATATCAACTCTTGGAATGTGCACCGTGCGCTTGTTCTCCTCGTGGCCAACACGTCGTTTTATTTCCTGTTCAGCTTTGCAAGCAAGATGAAACAAATGGTCCATAGGATAACACTCTTCATGAATTAGTATCTCTTGAATATCACGGTTTAATCCTCCCCAAAATCTATCCATAAAATCATCTTCACTTTCTTCTAAAGAGGAATGCAACAAGGTAGTTTGTAAATCATCATAATATTTTGTTACAGTTTCACTACCTTGTTTTAAGTGTTGCAACTTCTTAATCATGTCACGAGTATAATAAGCAGGGACGAAAGTATGTCGCATGGCAAGTTTCAAATCATCCCAAGTAGTAGGTATATAATCAGGGTGTAACCGACAATATTCACTCCACCAAACCAAAGCATAACCAGTGAAAGAACCAACCGCAACCTTAACCTTTTTATGTTCATTGAAATTATGGGAAGCAAATATATTTTTTATGTCGAACTCCCATTCAATATATAAAGCAGGTTTAAAACGGCCATTAAATGGTGGTATAGATACATTAACCTGATCATGTGCATTTGGATGTTTGTGCACCTCTCGTGACGGTTGTGGTATTTGCAAAGGTGGTGGCACGTCTCCCGCGATCGACAAAGCCCATGAATTGACTCTGGATCCTGTCATGATTAGTAGAACAAGAAACAAAACCCAAAAATAATGTTCCTATAACTACTAGGATGTGGTGGTAAAACGCTCACAGTAAAGCAAATATCAATGTCTTACAAGTTCTTACCATGCAGCAGGCGGTGATCGGCAACCAGCGGTGTCAAGTAACTCCGAATATTGAGTAAAGCGATTGCCAGGGGAGCGTACGTATACACGGTGTAGAAATATGTGGAGCTGGGTTGGCTATATATGGTAGCAAAAGATTAGCAATAATCAATTCAAAGATGCAATGTTGAATAAACGCTCAACGACGGTACTGTGCTGGTCCTAGGCTAGACCGGACTAGAGACGCGAGCCTAGAACACTAATGAGGTCACGGCGTAGCACAACTAGCATCAATGAAGGATACTAAGTAGCTCTTGACAGCAAGATATAAGTGAAGATCACAACGGCAGTGAAGATAATGATGAAAAACAACTGCCAAGCAGGATATACAACAACTCTCTCTCCAACTTTCCTCTTGAAAAGTTTGTGCCAATTTTCTGATAATTTTTTTCAAAGAATGCTACTAACTCAAGCTTTCCAATGCAAAAAGAATCACTCAATTCCGAGTTGATATGAGGAGTCAAAGAATTCTAAAACTGGCCTGAAAATTGGAACAAGCTGTGTTCACGAACTTCGGAGGGCAAAAAGACCTATTTAGAAGCCGATTTTGAGGTGTCAAATATTGAACTTGCTTCTGCAACTATTTAGATGCGGCTCGTCGCTAGTTTTTAAAAGCCTGCCGATCGCGTTTTCGCACATGCCGTTCGGCAACGCCGTCGCGGTGGTCTTTCTCTCGATTTTGCTCATCGCCGCGCTTACGACGTCGATAACGATCTATCAGGTCATTATAAATTTCGTCGAGGAGCGCTTCGGCTTTTCAACGCTAAAGGCGGTAAATTTAACGCTCGGCGGCGTCTTCGTGCTCGGCAACCTACCCTGCATACTCTCAAGCAGCGTGCTTGCGGACATTAAAATTCTAGGGCGCTCGGTTTTTGACGCCTTCGACTTCGTAAGCGCGAACGTCTTTTTCGTGCTAACGGCGCTGCTGTGCTGCATCTACGTGGGCTGGGTGCTGAAAAAGGACGCGATCTACGAGCTTACTAACGAAGGCGATTTGAGCGCAAGGCTCGCGGGAGTTTGGTTTTTGTACGTCAAATTTATCTTGCCGCTTATCATCGCGGTGATCTTCGGATACGGGATTTTCGGCTAAATTTAAAGCCGCGAGAGTTTTAAATTTAAATTTGCCCACGGCGGAATTTTAAAATTTCATTCGATCTGTTACACACACTGCGGCACATTGTATTGAAACTTGCGGCACGGCGGTCTTGCGACTAGGTGCGAGACACCGCACCGCAGTTATAATATAAATTCAGCGCAGGCGTAGCCTGCCCCTTGTAAAGCGTCGTCGGGAGTTAGGTGGGGTTTGGGGCGGGAAGGGGAGCGACCTCGCAACCGAGGCCCCCTTCCCGCCCCGTAAAAAGCTTGGACGCGTCTAGCGAAGCGGGCGTCAGAATTTTAAAATTTTATCTGCACGTGCCGTGCAAGCGTGATGATAATCGCAAAAAGACGCGGCGGAATTTTAAAATTTCATTCGCCGCCGCGCCTTAAAATTTCCGCGACAGGCTCGCGATAAATTTAAAATTTAGCCGCAATTTAGGGGTTTGCAATGCTTCTATTTTTCCTTACGATCTTTCCGATATCGCTGATGCCGGGCATCAACATGACCTACGCGCTAAATCTCGGCATCGCGCGCGGCTATCTTAGGGCGCTGCCTGCGTTGCTAGCGCAGGTGCTGGGCGTCGCAGCCGTGGCGCTTGCGTGCATATTCGGCGTCGCGGGCATTCTGCTTGCGCACCCTGCGGCGCTTAGCGCAATTAAAATTTTAGGCGGCGCGTATATCTTCTATCTTGGCGTCACGACCTTTTTAGCGCGCGGAAATTTCAAGCTGCAAAAACAGAAGCGCAGCGAAAATATCTTCTTCCAAGGCCTCGTAGTCGCGGTCTCAAACCCCAAGGCATGGATATTTTTTACCGCACTCTTTCCGCCATTTTTGGACGCGGACAATCTTTTCGGCGCGCGCACTTTCGCTCTCGTGGCGATCTTGTGCGCCAGCGAAAGCATCTGTCTTAGCATCTACACGCTGGGCGGAGCGGTGCTAAAAAATCTGCTGAAAACCCATCTGAAATACCTCGAAATTTTCTGCTCGGTGCTGATGTGTGCGATCGGGCTGTGGATGATTTTGGGTTAAATTTTGATTGGACTTGGCGCCCGAGCTTTGATGAATTTTTAAATTTAAAGATAGATTGAAAAGAAATATTGCTTCGGCCAAATTCCGAGAAAAATCCCGAAATTTAGCCGCTAGCTTTGAACTAAAATTTTAAGCGATCAACCGCGTACGCTAAACGACGCAGCGGTTATCGTCCAGGGTTGCCTACGGTGCGTCTAAGTGATTTGCGGGCGGCGTTCACGTCCTCTGCAGCAAATCTGCGTCCATGGCGAACATGCGGCACGTTTAAGCGATTTCGGTGCTACAAATAGTGAGTGCTGTCCTATTCGCGCCGTGTCTGCAGCCAATCCACAGCGAACCTACGGGCGCTTAAGAGATTTCAGCTTTGTGTACTGCGCGAGCCGTATCCGCTCTACTCGGATTATGCGTTTAAATGAATTTTGGATCTGCGGGTAGCACCGCTTCCGTTTGTGGCGTGCACGCGCAATTTAAAATTTACGCAAGCGAAGCGCGACGGACCCAGATTTTTGTATCGTCGCGTGCGCTTAAATTTTAAAATTTAATCTCTGCCGTGAAGCTCGTCGATATAAAATTTCACCGAGCCGAGACCCTCTTTTTTAGCCCATTCGTAGGCGCTTGAGACGAACTCCCAGTTGATGCCTGCGTAGAATTTCTCCAAATATTTCGGACGCGCGTTGTGCTCATCGATGTAATACGCGTGCTCCCAAACGTCCACGACTAGAAGCGGCACGAGCCCCTCAGTTACCGGAGTAGCGGCGTTTTGGGTCGCTTTGATGCAAAGCTTGCCCGATTTCGGATCGTAAGCGAGCCAAACCCAGCCCGAGCCAAAATGCGCCGTAGCAGCAGCCAAAAACTCGCTTTTAAAATCCGTAAAATTTTCCGCCAGCGCCGATTTTAGCTCCGCAGACGGCTCGCTAGGTTTTGCGATACAATCCCAGTAAAAATCGTGGTTGTAAACCTGCGCTGCGTTGTTAAAAAGCCCGCCGCTAGCAGCCGTTACGATCTCGTAAAGCCCCTTGCCCGCAAACTCACCCGATTCGGTAAGTTTATTCAAATTTGCCACATAGGTCGCGTGATGCTTGCCGTGGTGATAATCACAGGTTTCTTTACTTACGACCGCGTTGTGCGCCGCATCGAACGGCAACTCTCTAAGTTTAAACATCTTTCTCTCCTTGAAATGAATTTTGAAGCGATTATAGCCTAAAATTTCTAAACGAATAATAAAATTTATTATTTAGGATTAATTTTAAGATAAATTTTAATCTAAGCCATCACAATCGCGCTTTAAATTTAAAATTTAGGCGATTTCGAATAACCAAAGGCTTTGCTTCTGTCATCATCGTAGCGCTTTTTGAGTGCGGCTGGGCTTACGGGGCTTAAGCGCGCTGCCGGTACGCACGAGCGGCTATTTACCGTCATCTGCGCGATTGCGAACTTTTTATATTCATGCTTGCTTTTAATACATAGCGCGGCGCTCGCATACGTTCTATACGCGGGATCGGCATCCTTTTTATCGTCTTTCTTGAAACGATCGTCGCGCTAGAAGAGGACTCGGAGGTGAGTCTGCTTTGCATATTTTCATACTCACGCTAAGCCTATGAACGGCCATCGATACGATCAGCGCCGTGATGCCGGGCGTATTCGTCCGCTGCGAGAAAATTTCTGCGCGCAAAGCGCCTGTTATTTCTCATAATTTCAAGTGCCGCGATGCTGAAATTAATTTAGAATTTTGGCGAATTTAGCTAAGCTTAGCGCTAAATTTAACGCAAAGGAAAATCATGAAAATCATCGAAGGCTCGCTTGCTCTTAAGGGCAGCGAAAAGATCCTAATCATCAACGCCCGCTTCAACCACATCATCACCGATCGCCTAGTCGAGGGGGCGCACGATGCGTTTTTACGCCACGGCGGCAAGGAGGAAAATTTAAGCCTTATGCTGGTGCCGGGCGCTTTTGAGATCCCGCTCGCGCTTGAAAAGGCGCTAAGCTCCAAGCTCTACGACGCCGTCGTCTGCCTAGGCGCGGTGATCCGCGGCTCTACACCGCATTTTGACTACGTAAGCGCCGAAGTAAGCAAGGGGATCGCAAACACCATGCTAAAATACGGCGCACCCGTGACTTTCGGCGTGCTGACTACCGATAATATCGAGCAAGCGATCGAGCGAGCAGGAGCAAAAGCCGGCAATAAGGGCTTTGAAGCGATGAGCGGCGCGATCGAGCTTCTAAGTCTATTTCGCAACATAAAGGCGTAAAATGGCCACCAGACACCAAGCCAGACTCGCTGCGATCTCGCTGCTTTACTCTAAAGATATGAACGGCGGCGGCGAGGACTTTGCGGACGAATATCTGGAGGAAAAGCGCATTCGCAACGAGCAGCGCAACTGGACGCTAGCGCTTCTACGCGGCGCTAGTGAAAATCTCGCCGCGGTCGATGCTCTGATAGATGAAAATTTAAAGGAATTTAAGCTTGCCGAAATTTCGGCTCTGGAGCGCGCGATACTGCGGCTTGGAGCGTATGAGTTGCGCTTTACGGACACCGACGCGGGCATAGTCATCAACGAAGCGATCAACTCCGCCAAGGAGCTTGGCATCTCGCCAAGATTTATAAACGGCGTGCTGGACGCGCTAAAAGATAGCCCCGTAAACATCGCGGCGGATAAAATTTCTAAGCCGAATACAACGGCAAGCGTAAATTCCGAGCTATCCACAGCGACAAGCGAAAATTTCAAGCCCGCTGCGGCGGAAAGCTCCGCTATTTCAGATACTAGCGTTACGGCGAAAAATTTCATCCCCGCAGACACGGACGGCGAGACAGAAAATTTTACTAAGGCAAAAAGGAGCGGCACGCCGAAAAATTCTACGGCGAGCAGAAACAGACCGTCTAAAAAGCCCGCTAATTTAAAAACTCGCAGCACGCCCACAAAAAAATCCGAATCCGCTGCGAGCAAAAAATTTAAAACGGAGAGAAATTTCAAGACCGAAGATAAATTTAAGACGGAGAAAACGGGCAAAAATTTCAAAACAGGCGAGCGAGGTAAAAATTTTAAGGCAGGCGAACGAGGCAAAGACGCCACGCCAAAAAAAGAGGGCGCGGATAGAAATTTCAGAGTCGGCAAAAGCGCTGCACCAAAAAAGGGCACTGCTGGTAAAAATGCTGCGCCCAAAAGTAGCGCGGGGCGCAAAAGCTCTACCGCGCCGAAAAAATCTGCGGACGGCAGAGGCGCTCTCTCGAAAAGACCCGCAGGCAGCAAAGGCGCAGTACGCGGCAAGGATAAACGGTGAAGCTCTGCGTTGCGCTTGATCTGGGCTCGAAGCAGCAGTGTTTGCAGCTAGCGGAGGGACTTGCGGACTTTGCGGATAAAATTTGGCTAAAAGTGGGCTTGCGAACTTATTTGCGCGACGGAGCGGGCTTTGTGGGGGAGCTAAAAAAGCTCGGAAATTTTAAAATTTTTCTCGATCTAAAGCTCTACGACATCCCAAACACGATGGCGGACGCAGCCGAAGAGATTGCTAAAATCGGCGTCGATATGATAAACGTACACGCAAGCAGCGGCAAGCGCGCGATGGGCGCGGTGATGGAGCGACTGGACAAGCTAGCTTCGCGTCCGCTGGTGCTTGCGGTCTCTGCGCTAACTAGTTTTGACGAGACCGAATTTAGCGCGGTTTACGAGCAAAATTTGAGCGACGCCGCGCGCAAATTTAGCGTGATGAGCTACGAAGCGGGGCTTGACGGCATGGTCTGTTCTGCTTACGAGAGCCGCCTGATAAAGGACGCTACGAGCGCAAATTTTATCACACTCTGCCCTGGCGTGAGGCCGTTTGGCGAGAGTGCGGGGGATCAAAAGCGAGTGGCGGATCTGGACGTCGCGCGCGAGGCGGGGGTTGATTTTATCGTGGTCGGTCGCCCGATCTATCAAAGCGCCGATCCACGCGAAATTTGCGAGAGAATTTTGGGTCAAATTTAACGCTCGAGATTGCGAAAATTTGACGCGAAATCATTTTAGGCAGTGCTCCGGTGCGAGAGAAACTTTAATAAATCATCTCGCGAGGACGGCTCGAACAGCGCGATCCGCACGACAGCGAGATGAAATTTAGCGAGCTCGTGGCGCTTTTGAACGAAATTAAAATTTCATTCAAAGCGGCGAGCTTGGCGGAATTTAAAAGAAATTTGAGGTAAATTTGAGCGATTTTAGGAAAATACCCTATGTCGGCGAGGCGACCGAGGCGGATCTACTGGCGCTCGGCTACGAGGATATCGCTTCGTTAAAGGGTGCGGATCCCCACGAAATGTTTGAACGCACAAAGGCGCTCGGGCGCGGCAGTGACAGATGTATCCTCTACGTTTACCGCATGGTTTGCTACTACGCAAATACGCCCCGTCCCGACAAAGCCAAGCTAAAATGGTGGCTTTGGAAGGATTAAATTTTCAAATTTAACCCGCGCAAGTCGTTGAAAGCGGATCCGTTTGAATTTAAGCGGATTTGCAAGCAATCGACGCAGCTGTATTTACGGCACGAAATGGCGTCGCATGAAAGCGTAAATTTAACAAGCGCTTTAATGGCGACGGCGCAGATTCCCGCGCAAGTTTTACGGGCGGCGCGTAAAAACGTAAATTTAACGGGCGCGGCGTAACGGCTAGTGCGAAGTACAAACATAGCCGCAATATGAAATTTTGATTTTATTCACAGGCATGCTTTGCGACGAAGCGGTCTGTACGAAATATAAAGTCGCTCCGATTTCTGGCAAGCGCGCGCCGAGCCGTATATGCGTCGTAAATATAAAAGCGGTGACAGTCGGCGTCTTTAGGCGCGCACGGCGCGGTCTTTCACGACGGCAAGGAGCGGCGGCTGATATTCAATAATCACGCTATGGAGAAAATGAAATAGGCGGCGCGAGTTTTGCTTTTTATGGTAAATTTTACAAACGCGGCGCAGATTCCCGCGCAAGTTTTGCGGGCGGCGCGTAAAAACGTAAATTTTACAGGCGCCGTATAATGGGGCGCCGCAAAGCGGAAGGACGGTTAAGATGAAATTTTTTGCTACTTTGATTTTATGCGCGGGCGCGCTTTTTGGCGAGACGATCAGCGCGAAATACGAGATTTCGTTCGGCGTTTTCGGCGCGGTCGGCAGCGCAAATACGCGGCTCGTGCGGCAGGGCGATCGCTACGAGATCGTAATGGACGCCGTTGCGCAGGGCGTCGCGGGCAGCCTAAGCGGGCAGAGGCGCGAGAGCTTCCACTCAAAGGGGCGCGTCGTGGCGGGGCTTTTGATGCCCGATCTCTACGTCCACGACGTCTCGCGCAAAAAGGGCAAAACGACGAAAAACGAGCGCAAAACCTACGCCTTCGACTACGCGCGCAAAACGATAAAATTTCAAAAGTTCAAGGGCACGGGCGGCGAGCTACAGCTCGTAAGCGATGAAATTTTGCCCTACTTCGCGACGAACGACCTGCTGAGTTTGTTTTTCAATTTCTCTAAAATCCCGCACTCTGGCGATAAATTTTTCGTCCGAGCCGCGGGCGCAAAAAGCGCTGACGGAAGGATCGACATCGAAAGGCCGCGCGGAAGCGCCGCCGCAAATATCGCAAGCGAGCTTGGCGTCGCGCCGCCTAGCGATGCGGACACAAACTCTGGCGCAGCGACAAGCGCGAAACCGGGCGAGCATGGCGCGGATAAGCAGGCTGCGGCGATTTACGTGGTTTTCATCAACCAGCCGATATTTTCGAGCAGCCGAGGCGAGCTGCACCTGAGCCTAAACGAGCGCGGTTACGCCGATCGCGCCGTTTTGAAGGATGTGCTGCTCTTCGGCGACATCCGCGCGCGGCTTGTGGAATGAGACTTCGTAAATTCGAAAAATGCCTGAGTTAAAAATTTTTAACTCTTAAAAGATAATTTGGCGCGTCTAGATCTTTATTAAATTTTAGTTTCATATATTTTTTAAGCTCGTTATATTCTTTATTAGTGGGTATAAATATAAAAAATTTATTGTAAAGCGCGTCTATAATTAAAGCATCGACAAACCTACATGAAAATAATCCGCCCTTAAACAGATGAAAAATCATTTGCGGTATAAAAAGAAAGATAATCGCTCCCATGCAGCAAAATAACATTATAAAGACTATCATAGAGTCATCAAATATCGCACCATAAATATAAGCGAGTACGTATATGGCGAGGCAGGTTTTTCCTATAATTCTTTCCGTTTCCGTGTATTTTCGTGTTTCGCTTTCATAAACAAGAGCGAAAGTCTTTTTAAAATATAAAATATCATCAAATTTCATTACGAGCTGCTCGCCTGATTTTATACATTTTATGCTTGAGTTTAAAAATATAAATTTCCTTCCGTAATGCTGTGAAAAACCCTTAAGAGCCCTAGCAGCCAAAGGTGCGGTGAGCAGGATATTCGCAACTTTTCTATCATAAGGGATGTTGGACACTAAATTTATAAACATAGCAAAACAAAGCAACGCTACTATAGCTATAATATTTACGATCGGCATATAGTCTTTGATGACCAACGGCTCTTTGTCGTAATCACGAGTTTTAGCGCCCCGCGATGAAATACCACCCGGGTTTAAATTTTGAAATTTTATCTCATCTTTTGAGTTTAAATTCATGTCGTTTAAATTTCTATCTCGGAAATTTGCGCCGCAAAGATGATCGGGTTGCGATTCGGGATCTGTTTGATTAAAATTCACATTTTTAAAGCTTTTGCTACTCAAATTTGCATCGTTTAAATTTAATGATCTGCGATCCGTTGCATCGCTTAAATCCGCATTGTCAAAGATGTCGGCGCTAGCGCCTTTTCGCAGCTTTTGTTTTAAATTTCGGCGCTGTTCGTTTAGAAGCTTTTTTGATTCCTCAAGCCGCACTTTATCCAAAAAATATCCTTAAGCTTAAATGCTCGTATTTTATAATTTCAGGCTTAAATCGCAATAAATCGCGCCTGTTTCGCGCATTTTTGATTTTATTTAAAATGTGTTTTGCATCGCGCCGCATGCGCGAAATGACGGCAGCAAGGCGCGCGGCAACGGAAACAAACCGCGTTTTTGGATCGATTTATTTCTTAAATTTTCTTATGAAATCGCTCGCGTCCCGCACTGCCATCGCTGAGCTCATAACGGCGATCCTGTCGGCTCCCGCGCGTAGGACGGAGGCAAAATTGCGCGGCGTTATGCCGCCCAGCGCATAGATTTCGCCCGCGAAAAACTCCCGCACGGCGCGGATCAAATTTAGCCCCTTCGGCGCGAGCCCCGCCTTGCAATCGGTCGCGAATATGTGGCTCAGACAGATCGCACTCGCGCCCAGTTCCAGCGCCTCGCGCGCCTCCGCCTCGCTGTGGCAGGAAGCGACCAGTTTTTTGAAATTTGCGCGCAAAAACTCCGCGCCGTGCGCCGCGCTAAAGCTCCGCAAAACCCCGAGCGGCAGCCATAAATTTCTCTCGCCCTTGCGCAGCGCAAAATCTGCGAAATTATGCACAAAGATCGTAGGCTGGCGATTAGAACTCTTTGCATTCTGCGCACCCTCTACACTCTGCGAGTTTTCCGCCTTTTTCACGCTCTGTGAATTTTCTACGCCCCCTATACTTTCCGCATCTCCTGCGCTCTGCGAGTTACCCGCATTTACTACGCTCTGTGCGATCTGCGCCGCGGGTTTTGCTTCGCATACGGCGCCGCGAAGCGAAATCTCGCCCGGCGCGCTATCATTCGCGCAGTTTGCAGCGCCTGTAAAATTTTCAGACAAAATTTCATCTAAAACGCAAGCGGAATTTTTAGGCCGTATTTCATCTGTAGCGGCACCGTGCTTGCGAGCCCCATCCGCGCAAAGCTCGCTCCTACCGCCGCCTGAATGGAGCTTTTTTCGAGAAACTTCATCTGCGTTGCGCTCGTAGAGCGAAATTTTATCCGCGTAGGCCGCGCTCGCGTTCGATCCGCTCGCGAAAGCTTGGGTTTCGCTAAATTTAACGACACGAGCTTCATCTGCAAAAATCCCGTCCGCACGGGCTGTATCCGCGCAAAACCCACTCTTGCGAGCGAGTAAAATTTTACTAAACAGCGCCGCATAGGCCGCTTCGTCTAAATCCTTCTCGCGCACGACGATCTCGCCTACGCCCGCCGCGGCAAAATCCGCTATGCGCGCGAGCAGCGCCGCCTCGCCGCCGCAGAGCGCGCGATTTGTGATGATCGTAATGCGCGAAGCAAGCTCTAAATCTAGCATCTGCCCGCTCCTTTAAACCCAAAATCCGTGCGCGGCGCCGCACTCAAATTTAAAATTTTGCCTGCGATGCTAGGGATTAAAATTTTACTTGCTAGGGCGAGTACCGAAATCCCCATCGTCACGCCATATTTCAAAATTTCGCCCGCCGAAACAAGGGCCGAAATTCCCACCGCAGCGCTAAAACTCAAAGCGTTCGCCCAGCTCCTCGATTTTAGCGACCTCGCGTTACCGCTACATAAGAACCCGAATCTCGCGCCGTTTTTAAATTTAAAATTTATGTCGCCCGCGGGCTCGGAATTTGCGTCGCCTTTAAATTTTAAATCCGCGTATGTGTTCCTAGGTCTTAAATTTACGCACGCATTTTGTATCTCAAAATTTCCCGCGCCAGCTGACACGACATCGAAAATTTTATCATCTGCAATAGCGCCATAAATTTTATCGCCGTGCGCGGCGCTGCAAAATTTGGCGTCGTATTTTGCGCTATAAATTTTACTTCTGCGCCGGGTGGCACTAAATCCGCCCTCGAGCCCGACGCTGAAAATCTCGCGTCTAACGCCGTAAATTTCATCCACGCACGCGGTAAAATTTCGCGCCTCACACATAGATATACTCGCTCATCAGCGGCTGCAGCCCGCCGTCGCGGATCGCCTCGCAGACCTCGCTTACGCTGCGCGCGTCGCTGATCTCGAACTGCTCGTCGCCCCTCTGCTCGCTGTGCCCGCCGATACCCACGCTCACGCCTGCCGAAATTTTGCTCGCCGCGATCCTGATCGCATTGTCGCGGAAGCCCGCCCTCTCGCGCGTGGAGATCGTGATCTGCGCACTTGGCAGCAGCAGCCGATACGCGCACATCACCTGCAGCAGCTCGCGCTCGCCGACGTCTTTCGGGTTTATTTTGTCGTTGTTGATGATCGGGCGCAGGCGCGGCACCGAAAAGGCAATCTCGGCGCGCGGGTACTTGCGCTGAAGCAGCCACGCGTGCACGCCCGTAGCAAAGGCATCGCGGCGGAAGTCCCCGAGCCCCAAAAGCGCCGCAAAGCCCACTCCGCGCATACCGCCTCTGATCGCGCGCTCTTGAGCTGCGAAGCGATACGCAAAAACGCGCTTGTTGCCCGCAAGATGCAGCTGCGCGTAGCACGCGGGATCGTAGGTTTCTTGAAAAACGGTGACGAAATCGACGCCGCAAGCGTGCAGATAGGCGTAATCGGCGGAATTTAGCGGATAAATTTCAGCGCCGATTACCTTAAAATACTGCCGCGCGAGCTCGCAGGCGCGCCCGATGTAGCGTACGGGGCTGTTTTTCTCGCTCTCGCCCGTGAGGATTAAAATTTCTTCTAGTCCGCTCGCCGCGATCGCTTCAAACTCCGCCTTTAGCTGCGTCTCATCGAGCTTTGCGCGCGCGATTTTGTTTTTGCAGTTAAAGCCGCAGTAAACGCACAGATTGTCGCAGTAGTTTGAGATGTAAATCGGCGTGAAAACGGCAACGTTGCTGCCGAAATGCGCCGCCTTCTCGCGCGCTGCGGCTTGTGCAATCTGCTCCAAATGCTCGTTCGCGCGCACGCTTAGTAGCGCGGCAAAATCGCGCAGACTTCTGTTTTTCGCGCTGATCGCCCTTTGCACGTCAGCCTCGCTCGCCTCCTCGCAAAAGCCATCGCGCAGAGCAAGCGTGCGCTGCATTATCTCGCTTCCGATATCCTCCATGCCCGCTAGATAGCCGGTTTTATTCATTTTTAAAATTTTCCTTTTAAATTTTTATTTAAATTCTACGCGGCACGTTTTTGCGTGCAAATTCTTGCCGCGCAAATTTTAAAATTTCATATTGTACTGCGCCGTGCGAAATTTTAAAATTTCACGCCATGTTTATCGGCTGCTATGCCGAGCTGCGCTATATGTATCCAAGAAATGCAAATTCGGCGCAAAAAAACACGGCTCGCGCAACCAAGCCGCGTTTAAATTTAACCACTAGCGCAAAAACCCCGTTAGCGGCGAGCTTGCACTGGCTGTCTTAGAAACGGCGCCGAGCCCCGCCAGATAGGCATCGCGCCCCGCCTGCACGCCGAGTGCAAACGCCCGCGCCATCAGCGCCAGATCCCCGCTTGTGGCGATCGCCGTATTTACCATCACCGCAGCGCAGCCCATCTGCATCGCCTCGCAGGCCTCGCTAGGCGCGCCGAGCCCCGCATCTACGATGATCGGCACGTCGATTTCGCTGAGCAAAATTTCGATCATCCCGCGCATCATCAGCCCGCGATTAGAGCCGATCGGCGCGGCCAGAGGCATCACGGCGGCAGCCCCCACGCTTACTAGATCGCGAGCTACGCACAGATCGGCGTGCATGTAGGCAAGCGGCACGAAGCCCTCGCGCGCTAGGGCCTCGCAGGCTTTGATCGTCTCGGAATTGTCGGGCAGAAGGTATTTGCTGTCGCCTATGATCTCGATCTTTACGAAGTCGCCGCAGCCAAGCTCGCGCGCGAGCCGTGCGATCCGCAGCGCCTCCTCGGCATTTCGTGCGCCGCTGGTATTCGGCAGCAACGTGACGCCGCGAGGGATGAAATCCAAGATATTGCGGCTCTTGCTTTCGTTCACGCGGCGCAGCGCAAGCGTGACGATCTCGCAGCCCGCATGCCGAACGCAGGCGTCGATCATCGCGTGATCGAACTTGCCAGAGCCCATTATCAGGCGCGAGCTAAACTCCCTGCCGCCTAAGATCAGTTTATCGTCCATTCTATCCTCTTTAGTTTAAATTTCGTTTTCACATACGGCGCAAATAGCGCAATATCAGTGCTTGCGCGCGCATTATACACAGCGCGAAATTGCGGCGCAGATTGTGCACCTCGCTTCTGTCGCTATTTTAACGCGCCGCACGGACGACGGCTTCTAAAATTTCCCGTCAAATTTTATGCCATGACACAAAATTTTAAAATTTCATGCGCAGACTGCGGCTCGCTTCGCTGCGCGGAATTTTAAATTCTACGTCCAAAAGTAGCTCGCTCGCGCCGAATAAATTTTAAAATTCTACTTTCCCGCTAGCCAGGCACGGCAAATGGTTTAAATTTCGTCGTTTAAATTTAGATCTCGCGGCTAAATTTACGCGGCGCGCAGTAAATTTTACGCCGTTTTAAAAACGCGCGCCGTATGCCGCTGAAACGCTCGCCGCTTCTCAAAAATAATCGCGCGAGGCTTAAATTTAGCAACAATACACAAAGGCGCGTAAATTTAGAAATGCCGAAGCGCGCGATTAGCGCCAAGCTAGCCCTCCTCGCCCAAAATCAGCCTAAGCGCGACGTTTGCCTGATGTGCGGCGCAGATCGCCACGCGCGGCGCAAGCAGCCCCGCGCCCTGAGCCGCAGCGCTTTTGCGGTCGCCGCAGACAAAGACGTTTTTGCCGAGCCGCGTCGTGCGGATCTCGTTGGCGTCGCCGCTGCCCGCCATACCGCTAGCGCAGATCAAAAAGCGATCCGTTCCGCCGAGCGCGTCGAAAAGCATCGATTTCGCCGCCGCGTCGTCGAAGCACTCGCAAATTATACGCTCGTTTTTTAAAATTTCGGCTACGTTTTGCGCGGTAAGTTGCTCGTTTAAGGTTCGCACGCGCACGAACGGGTTTATGCGCGCGATTTTTTCGCGCAGAGCGGCTGTTTTGGGCTTGTAAAGATCGCCGATCTCATACTGTTGGCGGTTTAGGTTGGTAGGCTCGACGACGTCGAAGTCGATCAAAAAGAGCTCGCCCACGCCCGCGCGCGCAAGCAGGATCGCAACGTTGGAGCCGAGCCCGCCGAGCCCGCAGATCGCCACGCGCGAGCCTTGCAACGCCGCGTTTACGGCGGGGGCATTGCGAGCAAGCATCAGCTCGCGAAGCTCCTGCGGCGATAGCGACGCGCCGCGCGAGAGCAAAAAGAGCTCATCGCCCGCCTTCAGTTCGCAATTTTGCATGCTCGCATAGCCGTTTATCACGGCGATCTCGCCGCTAAATTTAACCTCGCGCTTCAGCCCTTCAAGATCGCTCGCGCCCGTTTCGTAAGCTTTGCTATTTAATTTTATCTGCATTTTGATCCTAAATTTTATCTTTTTGCGCGCCCTAGCCTCGCCGCGCTCAAATTCCAATCCCGCGCCTCTTTTGCGTCGCGCAAAGCCGCAAATTTTAACGATTTTACGAGCTGTAGCGCGCATTGCTTGCTTCGCACCATGGCGATTTATCCTAAGGCGAATTTGCGCGGTCTTGATGGCCGAAGCTCGACCCGCCGCCATGATTGAGCCAAATTAACCAACGCGCCCGCACTCGGGCTCAACGCCAGTACGCTTTAGCTCGCGCCTCGCAAAGAGCGATGATCAATCGCGCGCAAATCCCGAAGCAAGCTCGATCGATAAAATTTTGACGCCGTATCGTGCGCTTTGTTTTGAGCAGCCTTAAGCTTTTTAAATTTATCGCGCCGCGCAAATTTCATCGGCGCAAGCCGCTTGTTTTACCACGCGCCGCACAACCAAGTCGCATTCCCGCTCTTTTTTATGTCGCAGTATCGTAACGCGGCATATCGATATATCTCCGAATCAATCCGTTAATTTTACGCACTGCGGCGTGCCGCCGAACGCGAAATTTTATGTTTAATACAAATAGATCACGCGGCACATACCGTGTTTATGAGCTAATTTAGCGCGCTCGCTGGCAAAATTTGCGCGTCGAGTGCCGTTACTGAGCGCGACGCAGCGAAATTTTAAACCGTACGCTCAAACTTTACAATACCGATACAAAATTTTAAAACTCCTGCGTTAAGCCGCCCGCGGCTTAGTTCGCTTACAAAATTTAAATCTCGCCGCAGGCACCAGGCTACCGCGGCTTCCTCATAAATTTAAAAATCCAAACGCTGTCGTGTCGCTACGCCATGTCGCCGTATCGCTTAAATTTTAACGACGCGCGTACAAATTTTAAGCCCAAGCCGCCGTGTCGCTACGCCGATTAAAATTTAGTAGCCTCCGCGCGGATTTAAACTTCGGTCGTCGCAATTTTAACATAATCCAAAGCTCCGACCTCAGCCGCCGCCTACGAACTCGACGATCTCATATTTTTTGCCGCTTGAGATCTGCGTGCGCCCCCACGCCTCTTTTTTTAAAATTTCGCCGTCGCGCTCGAGTGCTACTAGGCGCAGATCGTGTCCGCGCCGGCGTAAAAACTCGCTCACGCTCATATCTTGCGCCAGCTGCAGCGGCTCGCCGTTTACGCAGATCTCAATCATCGCTCGCCCCCAAGCTCTCGCGATACTCCTCATAAGTGCCCCTAAAATCGACGATTTCGCCGTCTCCTTTGAGGTGCAAAATTCTATTTGCAAACGCGTCGATGAGCTCGCGGTCATGGCTCACGCAGATCGCGCATCCCGCGAAGTTATACAGCGCTTCGCCGAGCGCGATGATCGCCTCAAGATCGAGGTGGTTGTTGGGCTCATCAAGCACCAGCAGGTTCGGGCGTTGCAGCATTAGCTTGCTTAGCATCACGCGGTGCTTCTCGCCGCCGCTTAGGCTACCCACGCTTTTCTCCTGCTCCGCGCCACTAAAAAGCATACGTCCAAGGCATTTGCGAATTTCATCCAGATCCCTATTCTGCGGGCTTTGTAGATATTCGTAGAGCTTGAGCTCGCCTGAAATTTTATTATTCGTATCCTGCGCGAAGTACCCAGGCTCGATCGTGGCGCCCATATGCACCTTACCGCGCTGCGGCGCGAGCTCGCCCATGATGATCTTGCAAAGCGTGCTTTTGCCCACGCCATTTCGCCCGATGATCGCGATCTTATCGCCGTGGGCGAGCTTGAGGTTGAAATTTTTCAGAATTTCAATCTCGCCGAAGCTCATATCCACGCCGTTTAGCTCTAAAATTTCATTGCCGATCTCGCGCGCAGGCTTGAATAAAATGCTAGGCTCCCTGCGCGAAGAGGTCGCAAGCTCGCCAAGATCAAGTTTGTCGAGCTGTTTTTGGCGGCTCGTGGCCTGCTTTGCTTTGCTTGCGTTGGCGCTAAAGCGAGCGATAAATTTTTCAAGCTCCGCCTTTTCTTTGAGCTTTTTCTCGCGCTCGAACTGCGCCTGTTTGGCGATGAGATTGGACGCGATAAACCAGTCGTCGTAATTGCCGCTAAATTCGCGCACCCGCCTAAAGTCCACGTCGAGGATGTCCGTGCAGACGCGGTTTAAGAAGTGGCGGTCGTGGCTGATGACTACGAGCGTGCCTGTGTGGCGATTTAGCTCAAACTCGAGCCACGAAATGGCGTCGATATCGAGATTGTTCGTAGGCTCGTCCAAAAACAGCACGTCGGGGCGCGGGAAGAGCACCTGCGCGAGAAGGACCTTAAATTTATCGCTCGTCTCGATCTCGCTCATCTTTTTATCGAAGTCGTTTAGCCCCAGCGAGCTTAAAATTTTCTCGATCCGCGTTTCGTACTCGTAGGCGGGATCCTCCTCCGCGCAGATCATCTCAAGCTCGCCGAGGCGCTCGTTTATCTCGTCGTTAAACTCGCCCGCCTCGTAAAGCTGCGTCTTTTCGCGCACGGCGTCATAAAGGCGCTTGTTGCCGTAAAGCACGGCGTCTTTGACGCTGAAACTTTCAAAGGCGAATTGATCCTGCCCCAAAACGCCGATTTTAAGCCCGCTCTCTATTAAAATTTCGCCGCTGCTTGCTTCGATCTGCCCGCTTAAAATTTTAAGTAGCGTCGATTTACCCGCGCCGTTTGCGCCGATGAGACCGTAGCGTCTGCCCTTATCGAGGCTCAAATTTACGTTTTCAAAAAGCAGCTGTTTGCCAAAGCGCATCGTAAGATCTTTGATTTCAACCATATTTTTCCTTTTAAATTTCTCTTTGCGTTGCCTTGCGCACGGGCTTCTGCCAGGTTTTGCGCCCAAATTTCATCTCGCGGTTTATTGCAGCATTTTGCGCCGCGCGGAGCTGCGATAAATTTCTCCTATTGTAGCTTAAAATTCTGAAATTTCGCCGAAGGCGCGCGGGTGGGCACGATTAAATTTAAACCGCTAGAGCAATTTAAATTTTAGCCGCTGTAATCGCTATCGCGAGTGATGATGAGCGTGTAGTTCGGATACGCGGCGCGCACCTGCTTGCAGACCGCGCGAAACGTCGCCTCCATATCGGGCGCTGCGAAATCGACGATAACGTCGAAGCTGATCGCGTGCTTTTCCTCGTCGAGATAAAACCCATGTATCTGCGAGACGAACTCGTGCGAAAGCGCCATCTGCTTGATATGTTCGCGGATCTCGGCGGCGCGCGGATCGTTCTTGTTAAAAGCGTAAATTCCTACGGTGTCTAGGATGATATTAAATTTCGCAAAAACGGCGTTTTGGATGCGGCGCGTAAGAGCGTCGATCTGCGCTGCGGTCGTGTTCTCTGCGACTTCGATGTGGATGCTGCCGACCATCTTATCGGGTCCGTAGTCATGAAACATCAGATCGTACGCACCGATGACGCCCTCAAAGCCGCGCACGACGTCGTAAATTTCATTCGTAAGCTCCAAGCTCGGACGTGAGCCCAAAAGCTTGCTGATCGTATCGCGTAGAATTTCATACGCCGTTTTGATTAGAAGCGCCGAAATTATCGCGCCCAGATACGCCTCCAAGCTCAGCCCGAAAATAAGCGAAATAAAAGCCGCTACGAGAGTGGCTAGCGATACGAGCGCGTCGTATTTGGCGTCCACGCCGCTTGCGATGAGCGAGTCGGAATTTACGCGCTCGCCCGTCTTTTGCGTGTAGAGCCCCAGGCTAAATTTCGCCGCGACGGCTACGGCGATGATGGCGAGCGAAACCGCATTATAATTCGCCGCTTGCGGATGAATGATCTTTTTGATCGATTCAACGAGCGAGACGCCGCCGGTGTAGAGGATGATTACGGCGATTACAATCGCGCTTAGATACTCGATCCTGCCGTGTCCGAAGGGGTGCGCGCGATCGGGCTGCTTGCTAGCAAGATGCACGCCCACGATCGTAATGACGGACGAAAGTGCGTCGCTTAGGTTATTTACGGCATCAAGTACGATCGCGATCGAGCCAGAAATCAGCCCCACGACGCCCTTAAATGCCGCTAAAATTACATTTGAAATGATACCGATCGCACCGGTGCGAATGATGATTTTATCTCTGCTATACGCCGCTTGAGGCACTTCCATTATCTCTCCTTTGAAATTTTACTCTAAGCCGCAATCGCTGCGCGTATAGGTCAGATCGGCGATTTTTTCGCCACTTTGCAGAAATTCTCGTACGCCTATGCGATTTAGACTGCCCGCTTTCATCATCGCGCAGACGTCCTTTTGCCTGTTAGCGCGCAAAATGCTTTCAAAATTTTGCTTGATTTTGGGATCTACTTTATCCCAAATTTCATTTTTTAGAATCGTGGGAATTACAAATTTATCGCCCTCGCATGTAGCCGCGCTCAACTCTATATTTTTAGTCGCGGGGTGACTGTGCCCATTTACGGCGTCCGCCAAAGCCTTGCAGCGCTCGGCATCTCCCGCAAGCGCTGCGCTGCAGATAAATATGCCAAACAGGGCGAGTATAAATTTTTTCATTTTCATCTCCTGATTTTATTTGAAATTTATCATATTCAAATTTTAAATTCAATCTATTTTTTGAAATTTAAAGATCCTTTGCGCGGCGCAAATCCGCGAACCGCCAAAATTACTTACGTTAAAATAGCGGCGTAAATTCAATAAATCACCGCTAGAAATTTTCTAAATCGCGACAAAAATTCTTTAAATTCCGCGCAAAATTCTATGAGTAGAAATTTTGCGACGGATCGCATGCGCTCGCTCAAAGCGGCGTGCGGCGAGATCGTCCGTATCTTTTTTAACTCGCCTTTAAGTTATAGATTTAACGCAGCTTAAAAAAAGCTCCAGCCAATCCGCCTCGCGTTTAAATTTATAAATTTAATGCAGTTCCGCGTTGAGTTTGATCACGCGCTTGCTAATGCTTGCCGTAATCTGCCCGCTTTGGCTATTTTGTCGGAAGTGCAGTCCGCTAAGCCCGGCAAGCTCAAGCCCTTTATAAATTTCGCGATCAAATGCAAAGCCTGGATTTAGCGCCGCTAGCGCCTCGCGATCCTTTTGTGCGATAAAAACCTTCGTGCCCTCAAGTACCGCGATACCGGCATCCACGATGCAGCGGTCGCCTAGCGGAATGCCTGTGACGGAGTTTGCGCCCAGCAAGCAGTGCTTGCCGATGCTCACGGCATTGCCGTTGGTGCCGCTTAGCACGCCCAAAATCGATGCGCCGCCGCCTATGTCGCTGCCCTCGCCCACGACGACCGAGCTGCTGACACGCCCCTCGATCATAACGCTGCCGGTCGTGCCTGCGTTGAAATTCACATACGCAGCGCCCGGCATCACGGTCGTACCCGCGGCGATATGCGCACCCAAACGCACCTTCGCATCATCTAAAATCCGAACGTTTTGCGGCGGTGCGACGTGGCTTAGATAGCGCGGAAATTTATCGACGCTGATTATGCGTGGATAGCGGCCTTGCATTTTTAAAGAAATTTCGTTTTCACGCAGCCACCAAAGCTCGATTGGGCGGGCGTTTTCGTCCCACGCGACATTCGGAAGCACACTAAATGCGCCATCTAGATTGAGCGTGCGCGGCTCGCAGAGATTTAGCGAAAGCGCATAAAGCTTAAGATAGACGCTCTCGACGCTTTTTGGCGCGGCATCCTCGAAGACGAAGCTGGCGCAAAAGCTCGCGTGCTCGTCCGATTTCATCGCCTCTTTAACCGCAAGCAGCACCTGCAGATTTTTATGCGCGCCCTCTTTGGCGTCTAGCTGTAGAAATTTTAAAGCCTCGATCGCCTTTTTTAGGGCTTTGTGCGTTAGCGGAAGGACGCACTCACTACCGCTAAAATCCACGACCTCGCCGCATTCGGTTAGAGCATGGATTAGCACTGCTGCGCTTGTTAGCCCATCTTTAAAATTTACGTGCGCATAATTCACGCTTAGGCTTTTATGCTCCTCCGCGCGCCCCTTAAATACACGCCCGACCGCCCACATCATCGGATCGCGATAGCCCTTAGCTGCTCGCACGCCCTGTATAAGCTCATTCAATTCCTCTATCGTTTTAAATTCTTTAGACATTCTTACTCCTAAAATTAATTAAAAATATCGTTTATTTTACCGCCTTTTAGGCACTTTTCACGATCGATTTCGATTTGTTTTTTGAGCTCGGCGTCCTTGGCAAGCACGCTTTCATCCACCGAAGTACTCGGCAAATTTATCATAATCGCGTCGTGAGAGCCGCTAAAACCGCTTAAATTTTGTCCAAAATCTTTTTTAATGAGCTCGTTTTTGCTACTTATATCTCCGCCATCGCAGTGAAAG
>NZ_CALIMQ010000022.1 GCF_938045535.1 uncultured Campylobacter sp.
GCGGCGTGCTCGCCCGCACGGGGCACACCGAGGGCTCTACGGATCTGTGCCGCTTGGCGGGGCTTTCGCAAAGCGCCGTGATCTGCGAGATCGTCAAAGACGACGGCGATATGGCGCGCAGGGACGATCTGGAAAAATTCTGCGCGCAGCACGGCATCAATATGATCTCGGTCGCGCAGATCGTGCAGTACCGCTTAAAACACGAAACGCTCGTTAAATTTAGCGAGCCAAAAAGCGCTATGCTGTGCGGCGAAGCGGCGAAATTTTACGACGTGAGCGATCACGAGGGCAACGAGCACCGCGCCTATATTTTCGGCGAGCTGGGAAAGAGCGCGCAGACGAACGTGAAATTTCATAAAATTTCAAGCGATCTGGAGTTTTTAAGCGATACGAAATTTAACGATTTTATGCGCGATCTGGAGATTTTGCGCAAAGAGGGCGGCGTGCTTTTGATGCTAAAATCCACGCAAAATCGCGCCGATTTTAAGAGCTTCGGTATCGGAGCGCAAATTTTAGCGCATCTGGGCGTTAGAAAAATCAAAATTTTAAGCAAGAGCGAGCCGAAAGACTACGCCGGGCTTAGCGGTTTTGGGATCGACATAGTTTGATAGCCCACATCGATTTGGACAGCTTCTTCGTTTCTGTAGCGAGGCTCGCCGATCCCGCGCTTGCGGGCAAAAAGATCGCAGTCGTCGGAGGCGGCGACGAGGAGATTTTCGGCGGCAAGAGCGAGCTTGGTAGCGTGATTTTAAGCGCGAGCTACGAGGCCAGAGCGGACGGCGTGCACTCGGCGCAGCCCGTTAAAATCGCGCTCGGACTCTGCCCGCAGCTGATTTTAGTGCGCTCGCAGCACGGCGAATACCGAAAAATTTCACGCGAAATTTATGAGTTTTTACTAAGCTTTACGCCCGAGATCGAAAAATTTAGCATCGACGAGTTTTTTCTAAATTTACGCGGTACGGCATACGACGCAGACGCGCTGGGCTTTGCTGCGTTTTTGCAAAGCGAGATTATGCGCCGCTTTAGCCTTCCGTGCAGCGTCGGTCTTAGCGAATCAAAACTGATCGCGAAACTCGCTACGAGCCTTGCCAAGCCCTTCGGCGTGCGTCAAATTTTAAAATCGCAAATCGCGTGCGAGCTATCCGCCGTGCCGGTAGCGAAATTCCCCGGCATCGGCAAAGCGGCGCAAAAAACGCTCGGCAAATACGGCATCGTAAGCTTCGGCGACGCGCTAGGGCATAGAGAAATTTTTGAAAAGATGGGCGCAAACGGCAGGAAAATTTTTGCAGCCCTTAGCGGCGAGGATGAGGGCGAGGTCGTCTCAAAGCGCGAGCGCAAAAGCATCGGCTTTGGGCGCAGCTTCGCGCCGTGCGCCGATCGAGACGAGCTGCGGCGTAAAATTTTAATTTTGGCGCGCCATTTGGCGGGCGAAGTGCTTGCAAGGGGCCTAAAGCCCGCGACGTATGATCTAAAGATCCGCTATAAATCGCGCGAGGAGTTTTCGCACCAGATCAGCCAGGATAGGGCGTTTAGCTTAAGCTTGCTGAGCGAGACCGCGCTTGAGCTGTTTAGGCTCTGCGACGTGAAAAAAGGCGCGCAGATAATCCACGTAGCGCTAAATCTTTCAAATTTTAGCGGCAGATCGGGCGGCTCGCTGCTCTTTGGCGAGATCGATAAAAAGCAGCAGAGCCTGGATCGATCTTTAAGCATGATTTGGGAAAAATTCGGCATCGAAAAGCTAAAAAAAGCGAGCGAAATTTGATTAAATTTAAAGGAAAAAGATGAAACTAGGCGAGCTATACTCGGTGATCTGCATAATCTTTGCGACGAATTTCAGGGGCGTGATAGATGAGCAGAAGTTGCGCGGCTTGGGCAAAAACTGGATCATCGTAAACAAAAATATCGA
>NZ_CALIMQ010000023.1 GCF_938045535.1 uncultured Campylobacter sp.
CATCTACTTGGCTACCAAACGCCTACTCACACCTTCCGTATCTAGACATTAGTTCTGCTTTTTTGATATTAAAGCTGGCTTTTTGTGCGTGATCCCTTAGAGCTAACTCCTTTTTTAAAGAAGCTATTAGAGAGTTTAAAACATCTATCTTTGAGCTTTCGTTACCGGCATTTAATCTTTTTTGCATAGTTAGGATATCTTTTGAAATTTTAGAGGAATTAGATAGGATTTTATCGTATTCGTCCTTTTTGGATAGAAAGAGTTTAAGATCCGCGATCTGCTTTTCGTATTCTAATTTAGCTTCTTCCTTTTTAGATAAGATCCTCTCTTTGTTTATCTGCTTTTCTTTGATCTGCGCGGCGCGCTTGCCTCCGTCAAATAGGCTCATATGCACCGTAAGTCCCGCTCTATATCCATGTCTTTTGACATCCTTTCCGGCGCGGCTAAAGTCGTCTCTGTCGCTGCCGTAAAGATCGTATCTGCCATAGAGCGAAACGGTGGGATAATAAAGCCTCTCCATGGATTTCATACTTAGCTCATTTGCAGCCAGTTCATGATCAAATCCTTTAGCGATTACGCTATCTTCAAAGGGTACGAAGTCTGAGCTGATACTATTAGCTCCGCCTAGATCCGAAAGATAAAACACGTTTGGAATTTTAACTCCAGAAAGCGAGTAAATTTTATTTAAAACATTATTTGCGTTTAGTTCTAATTGAGATAGTTCATAGCTCGTATCGGCTAATGCTATGGCTTGATCTGCTAGAGCTGTTTTGCTTAGCTCGCCTGCGCCCGATAGCCTCTTTTCGTAGATATAAAGCATCTCGTAGGCGTCTTTTAACCGCTCATAGATTTCTATTTTGTTTTTATACCCGAGCGCCTCGTCGTAAAGCTCCAAAAGCTTGATTGAGCCGTCCATATACGAAGAGCATCTTTTAAGATCTGCTTGTTTGATATTCTCTTCGGCAGCTTCTATGGCTAACTCATCTGCGCCGAATTTAAATATATCTTGGCGCAGCACGAGCGAGACGGAGTTGCCATAGCCGCTTTGCGAGACTAGACTATCGTCGCCAATCTGCACGGAGTTGTAACGGGCGCCGTAGCGTTTGGCGTATTCGCTATTGGCATTAATTCCAATCTCGGGATAGCGTGAGGCCTTTTGATACTCAAGCTCGTTGCGCGCGCTTTGCACATCGAGCCTAGTTAAATTTAAACTCGGAGAATTAGCTAAAGTATGCTCCAATAAGGCGTCGAAGGAGAAGGAATTCGGTCTCGCTTTAAAATTTGAATCAAGCTGCCCGTCCAGTCTTTTTTGATTTATATCTCGTATTTTTGATCTATCTAGTCGGTAAATTTTAGCAGGGGCTTTGGCTTCGGCTTTGGCTTTGGAGTTTGAATTCTTTGAGGCGTCTTGCGAGCTATCTTGCTTCGAGCTTGCCTCGGGAGTGGAGAGATATTTTTCTAAGGCGCCCTGAGCGTTTGGTAGGGTTTGCTTATTGGCCCTACTTTGTTTATCGGACGTTAGCTTTTGTAGGGATCTTTGAGTTTGAGCAGATTTTTGTGCCGATATTTTATTGGACGTGGATTTTTGCATCGCTGATTGGTTTTGGGTGGACGTTTTGTTGGGAGAGGATTTCTGCGCGATAGTTTTATCAAGGGAGGATCCTGGTACGTCAGCTTGATTTTGAACTGATGCTTTATTAGAGGCAGGTTTTTGCATGCTCGTTTTATCGGAGGAGGATCTTTGCACATTTGCTCTATCTGGGATGGGTTTTGGTGCGGTGGAGTTAAATTTATCCGCTGCGTTTAACGTGCCTGCGCCCAAGATCAAAGCAAAAACGATGAAAGCTATTTTAAATTTATCCGAATCAAGTTTAAATTTATCCAAATTAGGCTCTTTATAAATGAA
>NZ_CALIMQ010000024.1 GCF_938045535.1 uncultured Campylobacter sp.
AATTTTGCTCATTGAGATTTGTGCGCCGTAACAGCATAGAATTGCGCGCTAATCCTAAGCGGTAGAATTTCAAAGTAAAATTTTATATGACGATCCTCCTCCCGTTTATTAAAATTCTCAACCATCAGCATTGTAAGTTTCGCGTAGCGTAATCACGCAAGGCTTATTGTAAATTTTTATTGCGCTAGATTTTACATTTCAATACAGCCGCAAAATTCAATTAGTAAAATCTACACTAAGCGAGGTATAAAAGATCTCAGCCACATCCAGGACGCAGAATTCCATTAGTAAAATCTGCTCTCAACTCTCATCCTAAAATTCTATCGCGGTAAAACGCATCGCCGATAAAACTTAAAATTCTATTGCTCAAAGCCGTCCGTATCCCCCTATACTTCAAAATTTTATTTCGTAAAATTCTAATCCGCCTAGAGTCGCCGTATAAATTTCGCCTCATAAATTATATTCGCCCATTTACCCGTTTTTAAATGAAATTTCGGCACAATGCGGCTTAAAATTTCATCAGGAAAGCCACTTGAAAACAAAAAACATCAGAAATTTCAGCATCATCGCGCATATCGACCACGGCAAATCCACGCTCGCCGACCGCCTAATCAGCGAGTGCAACGCCGTCGAGGCGCGCCAGATGAGCAGCCAGATCATGGATACGATGGATATCGAAAAGGAGCGCGGCATCACGATCAAGGCGCAGTCCGTGCGGCTCGAGTATGAGCTTGGCGGAGAGAAATACGTTTTAAATTTGATCGATACTCCGGGCCACGTAGATTTTAGCTATGAGGTCTCGCGCTCGCTGGCTAGCTGCGAGGGGGCGATCCTCGTCGTGGATGCCAGCCAGGGCGTGCAGGCGCAGACCATCGCAAACGTCTATATCGCGCTGCAGCACAACCTCGAGATCATCCCCGTGCTCAATAAAATCGATCTGCCCGCCGCCGATCCGCAGCGCGTAAAAGAGGAGATCGAGCATGTCATCGGGCTTGATTGCAGCAGCGCGATCGAGGTCAGCGCCAAAACGGGCGTGGGTATCAAGGAGCTTTTAGAGGCGATAATCACTCGCATCCCTGCGCCAAAAACGGACGACGCTGCGCCGCTTAAGGCGCTCATCTACGACAGCTGGTTTGATAACTACCTAGGCGCGCTTGCACTTGCGAGGCTCTACGACGGCGTGCTGAAAAAGGGCGACGAGGTCTATATCATGGGTAGCGAGAACCGCCACGAGGTGCTTGATCTGATGTATCCCAATCCGCTCGCGCCTGCCAAAACCCGCGAGCTTAGCAGCGGCGAAGTGGGCATCGTCGTGATGGGGCTAAAAAACGTCGCCGACGTGCAGGTGGGCGATACGATCACTCTTTTTAAGAAACGCGCCGCCGCGCCCGTGGGCGGATTTGAGAAGGCTAAGCCCTTCGTGTTTGCGGGCATCTATCCCGTGCAGACCGATAAATTTGAAGATCTGCGCGACGCTTTGGATAAGCTCAGCCTAAACGACAGCTCGCTTAGCTATGAGCCCGAGACGTCGCTCGCGCTAGGATTTGGCTTTCGCGTCGGGTTTTTGGGACTACTGCATATGGAGGTCGTGAAGGAGCGGCTCGAGCGCGAGTTTGATCTCGATCTCATCGCCACGGCGCCGACCGTCACATACGCCGTGTATCTTACGGACGGCTCGTGCGTGCGGATACACAGCCCCAGCGAGCTTCCGGCGCCAAATTTCATCGAGCGCATCGAGGAGCCCTACGTCAGAGCGACCATCATCACCCCGAGCGAGTTTTTGGGCAATCTCATCAGCCTTTTAAATTTGCGCCGTGGCATCCAAACCAAGATGGATTACATCACGCCGGAGCGCGTCCTGCTCGAATACGACGTGCCGACAAACGAGATCATAATGGACTTTTACGACAAGCTCAAGTCCTGCACCAAGGGATATGCGAGCTTCGATTACGAGCCGATCGATTACAGGCGCGGCGATCTCGTAAAGCTCGACATCCGCGTCGCGGGCGAAGCGGTCGATGCGCTCTCGATCATCGTGCCCGCCTCAAAGGCCGAATCCAAGGGGCGCGACCTCGTCAAAGCGATGAAGGAGATCGTGCCGCGGCAGCTTTTTGAGGTCGCGATCCAAGCGAGCATCGGCAACAAGATCATCGCGCGCGAAAACGTCCGCGCCATGGGCAAAAACGTGACCGCCAAGTGCTACGGCGGCGACATCACGCGCAAGCGCAAGCTGCTCGAAAAACAAAAAGAGGGTAAGAAGCGCATGAAGGCGATCGGCAGAGTAAATCTGCCGAGCGAGGCGTTTTTGAGCGTGCTAAAGATCGATTAAATTTTATACTTACGCGGATAGTCCAAATTTCATCTTTTGTCGCGCTGTCGTAAAATTTTGCTTTTAAATTTTGACGATCTCAAGAGGCGATTTAAATTTAGCGGCTCGCCGTTCGGTATGAAATTTCGTCTTTAAATTTCACGACCTTAAGAGGCAATTTAAATTTTATGACCGCACGGCTTTAACTATCGCTCGCCGTCCGAGCTGATACATTCGCTGCTGCGCGCGCCCATTTTGCGCCGCCTTAAGCTCTAGCGTTCACTGTTCGGTCGTAGAATTTTGCTGCTTGCCGTTAGGCT
>NZ_CALIMQ010000025.1 GCF_938045535.1 uncultured Campylobacter sp.
GATGTCGAGAGCTTTCGCCATAGCTGCCGCTGCTCCGTCTCCCTCTGCCGACGATGCGGTCTGATGATAGGCTTCGTTGGTATTGCCCCAGCCCGACAACACTGCCAATACTGTGCGCCCGTGCCAAGGATCAAATTTATTAGTTCAGCCCTAGCTATAATTCTCCATCTTGCTTGCCACGCATATACCGGCTCGCGATTGTTGCCATAATAGAATTTCACAGACTCACCCGGCTTTTGCCACAATAAATTTAACTCCATTTCGCCATCATATTTTCGCTCCATAATCGTTTCAAATCGCTGTAAAATATTTGTCTTCATCATCTCTAAATGCCTGCTATCTTGCGGCTGCAAATAGACTTTATGCCCCAAAAGCCCGCTTACTGCGCACGCCACGTAGCCTTGCACAATAGCTTCGTTCTCGCAAATTTTATGATTTTTCGCTTCGACGGTAGTTTGCGTAAATAGAATTTCACCCAAGCTTAGCCCGTCTTTTAGCACTGCTAGCGCGATTTTACGTTCAAACTCCGGCTCGCATGAAGCAAATCGCACGCGCAAATCCTCTCCTCGCAAGATAAAATCAAACACCGTGCGTTTAAAAATTTTACCGCTTGATTCGTGCCTGTATCCTACGTGCTCTGAAGCTGGCAGATAGCGATAAAGAAAGCCCTGAATCAGCTGCGAGAGAGATTTTGTGATTTTTAGATTTTTAGTTGGTAATTTTGCGTTGATGATTAGCATTTGCGCTCCTTTGCGCGGTAAAATTTTGCCCAAGATTCGTGCAAACCTTGGGCGAATGAGCTCTAAGCGGAATTAAAATCCTATCTCTTTGATATCGGCAAACTGCAAAAACGCGCGATAAATTTGCCCGATATTTGCGATACGATTTGCGCGTATCGCGGCATCCTTGACGTTTATCATTACGTTATCAAAAAAATCATCAATCACGCCTTTAAGCCCAAATAGCGAGCGCAGATACCCACTCACGTCGTTTTCGTTGAGCTTAATCGCCCTAAACGCCGCATTTAGCGCGCGCTCAGCATCGTGTTCGAATAGGTTTTCGTCCACCGCGCCTATTTTTTCGTCCTTGATGATATTGGCTAGGCGCTTAAAAGTCGCGAAATTTTCCCCGAAATCCGCTGCTGCTGCGATCTCGCCCAGAGCTTTTATAGCCTTGCTTAGTCGCAACAGATCGTTTTCGCCGCTTGCGATGCACGCCTTGATCACCGACGGATTTATCTCGTCAAAAATTCCATATAATCTATCTTTCATAAAATCCAGCAGCTTAGAAATGTCAAATTTCTTATAATTTGGCGCCAGCTTTTGCGCCAGCGTATTCGCATCAAAGCTCAATCCTTGATTTAGTAAAATTTTAATTAGCCCCGTAGCTGCGCGGCGAAGTGCATACGGATCTTTATTGCCGCTTGGAACTTTATTGATGCTAAAAAGCCCCAGGAGCGTTTCAAATTTCATCGCCACAGCGATTACGCTACTAAATACACCGCTTGGCAGCTCGCTATCCTCGCCGCTAGGCAGATATTGTTCGCGTATCGCGCGGCATACATGATCTGCCAGTCCAGCGTGTGCGGCATAGTAGCTGCCCATAATGCCTTGAAGCTCGCTAAATTCGCCCACCATCGTGCTGCTAAGATCTGTTTTACTAAACATTACGGCATTTTCTATATCCTGCGCAAAATCCTTTTTGCCGATCTCCGCCTCAATCTGCGTAGCATAATCCGCGCTCAGTGCCTTTGCTACCGCTAGCTCGCGCACTTGCTTATCATAAACCGAGCCAAGGGCTTGCATATAGGAAATTTGCTTAAGTTTTTCAGGGCTAAATTCCGCTT
>NZ_CALIMQ010000026.1 GCF_938045535.1 uncultured Campylobacter sp.
AAGCTCTATCAAGCCTGATAATCCGGAATTTATGAAGCTTGATACGAAGCCTAATTTTTCGCATATCGTAGCCGACGAGCTGAAACTTAAAAACTACAAAACTACCAAATTTGACGACGCATCGAATTTACTCACGCTCGATCTTGGTATCCGAAACGGCGCAATCGGCGCTTTTAGCATCGATAATCCAGCCATTATCAAGCAGGGTGTGGACTCCGTACGCGGCACGTACACAAGTCAGAGCGGATATTATTTCGCCGTCGTGGATAAAAATATCACAAATTTAGACTTCAGCTATTTTAATCTTAATACTAAAAAATTTGAAAATTTCGGACTTGAGCTTAATCCGCGCGCCGAGGATCTTAGCACGCAGATCGGTCTAAATCCGAAAGAGAGCAAGTTCGAAGCCTACAAGCAGATCGCGATCTACACGCTAGCTGCCGTGCTTTTGGTGATGTTTCTGCTTAGCAAAAATATCACGCCGCTTATCTTTGCGGTGCTGATTTTGGCGGTAAATTTCTACGCGCAAAGGCCTTACGGCACGGGCAGTATCGCGCAAAATTCCCCGGTTAGAATTTTGCCTATGCAAAGCTCCACCGTGTTTTACGTGACTAAAAATCCCGAAAAGGTCGAAATTTTGGGTACGAATAAGGATTTTTACAAAATTATGCTGGGCGGCAATAAGATCGGCTGGGTAAAAAAGGATGAGCTTGTCAAGGATTAGAGCGCTATTTTACGCGATTTGGTTTATTTTAACCGTCGTTTGGGTCGTGATCGCTATGGCGGTGAAAAACTCCTCTCATCGCCGCTTCCGCCGCATTTGGGGGCGCTTTCAGCGCTACGGCATTGGGTACGATATCCAGATCATAGGCACTCCCGATCCGCGCGCGCAGCTAGTAATCGCCAACCACCAAAGCATAATGGATATCGTCGTGCTCGAAGAAACTCATCCCGGCGATATCTGCTGGATCGCTAAAAAGGAGATCGCAGACATCCCTATCATCGGTAAAATCATCACTCTTCCGAAGATGATCCAGGTCGATCGCTCAAATCCGCGCGATCTGGTGCGGATCGTGCACGAAGTGCAGCAGCGCGTGAGCGAAGGGCGCGTCATCACGATGTTTCCCGAGGGCACCAGACATCGCGGCACGCAGCTTTTGCAATTCCAAAGCGGCGCCAAAGCGATCGTTAGCAAGCTCGGTCTGCGCGTCCAGCCAGTGGTGCTCATCGGCACGCAGCACATCGCAAACTCTCACGATTTCACCGTCCACAGCGGACACGTCAAAATCATCTACCTAGACCTGCTCGACACGAGCGATAAAGATTGGCTACAGCACGCCAGAGAGACGATGCAA
>NZ_CALIMQ010000027.1 GCF_938045535.1 uncultured Campylobacter sp.
ATTTTCATCATCAAAAGCACGAACTACGTGAACGGCTTCGTTTCAGAGTGGTTTACCTATCAAGGAATGCTTCAAGGTGCTAAGGAAAGCGGAATTTTCATTAGATATGCCTTCTCTTTAGCAGTGGTCGCTCTTGCACTTACCGGCGTTTTGGTCGGTATGCACCTTAAGCTTTATGCGGTAATCTTCGCAGGAACCCCAAGGGATGAAAAAATTTGGGAAAATGCAAAAGAAAGCCCACTAGGAATGGTTTTAGGAATGATCATTTTGATGATAGGCTGCGTGGGATTTGGCGTAGGCGCACACTTCATAGTCGATTACATAATGCAGGCGGTAAATTCTATCACTTCCAATAGAGAATTTGTCGCAAGCCTAGGCGCTTCGTCAATCACTTCGCCTTTGGGAAGTATCGTTTCAACTCCTCTTATTGCATTAATTTTGTGTTCTACAATGCTGCTTCCGTTTATCATCCTAGCAGTTATGAAAGCAAATCGCGACAAACCTCGCGAGACAGATCCTTGGGCATGCGGTTTTAAATATAGCCCTCGCATGCAGATGACCGGCGGTCCTTTTACCGGCGATTTAAGAAAGATTATGGACTGGTTATTTAGAGGTCATAAACGCAGAATAGAGCAAAACGGCTACTTCGGACCGATCGAGTATCACAACCACCCACAAGACATTTGGTGGACGATGATTTATCAACCGGTAATCGATTGGAGTAAGAAGATCGCCGATAAGATAGGAATTATTCAAAGCGGCTATGCAAATTTATATACGCTTTACATCCTAATCTATCTCTGCGCGATACTGGGCGTCGGATATTTCTTGATCTAGGAGGTTTAAGATGCAGACTATACAAACTATATTTTTAATGATATTTCAAGTCGCGGTTATCGTCCTAGTCGCTCCACTCTTCGACGGTATGGCTAGAAAACTTCGAGCCAAGCTTCAGTCGAAACAAGGAAGCGATTTTTTCCAGACTTACCGCGATATTATTAAGCTTTTTAAGCGCGGTAGGACCGTTCCTGCGTGCAGCCACTGGGTATTTAGGTGGGCGCCGTTTTTCCTATTCGCTACTTCGGCAGCGATTTTGGCGGCTATTCCTATTACATACAGCAAAGATACTCTTTTCGGAGCGTATTCGGATATTTTCGTTATCCTATATCTAGGCGCGCTTTTGCGCTTCGTATTCGGTGCGGCTTCGATAGATAGCGGTAACCCTTTTGCGGCAACCGGCGGTGGACGTGAGCAGATGCTTGCCGTTTTTGTCGAACCTGTGATGATGATGTGCCTAATTGTAGTAATGATGGCTGCGGGAACTTCAAATTTAGTTGAGATCCAGCAGATGGTACGCAGCGGTCAGATCGGCTATCAAATTCCAAGCTTTGCCGTCGCCTCGATTGCATTTTTATGGTGTATGTATGTCGAGACCGGCAGAAAGCCATTTGATCTTGCCGAAGCCGAGCAAGAGCTTCAAGAAGGACTTTTGGGCGAATATGCAGGTAGCGATCTAGGCTTAGTGCAAGCGGCGCTTATTTTGAAGCAATTTGCGATGATCGGATTATTCCTAACGATATTTGAGCCGTGGAATTTTAGCAATCCGCTTTTAGCGATCATAATCTTTGTGCTAAAAACCGGCGTATTTTACGTAGCAGCCGTTTTCATCGACAACTTTGGACCACGCTTCAGAATGACTTCGAGCATGCGCAAAATTTCATGCGGCGCTCTTGCCATTGCTTTTGCGGCATTAACGCTTTACGTAGTAGGATTTTAAGATGAATAGTATCGATATTTTAGCAATTTGTATGATCGTAACGTCACTTGCGGTATTCGGACTTAGAAATTTAAAGCTTTCGATCGGAATTTACGCGATTCAGACGCTACTTTTGGTAAGCATATTTTTTATGCTGTATTCTAACTTCAATGCGTCGCAGCTTAGAATTTGGGCGATAGTGGCGTTTTTTACGAAGGTTATTTTCGTGCCGGGAATTTTATTTTGGCTAGTTAAAAAGCTGGATGTGATCAGCGAGGATGAGCCGGTAGGCGGCTTTTTCGTAAGTCCCGTTATCGCGATGGGATTTTCGCTAGCAATTGCGATGACAATCAATCCGATCTTGCTTCAATTCTCTCTTATTCAAGAAAGAATCGTTCTAATAGCGGCAGTAACTGTATTTATGATGGGAATTTTTGGCTTCATGCTAAGAAATTCTTTCATCAAGCAAATTCTAGCCTACTGCCTATTTGAAAACGGCATCCACCTAAGCCTTGCGCTTATGGCTTACAACTCTCACGAGCTAGTCGAGCTTGGAATTTTAACCGATGCAATCTTTGCGGTTATTATTATGAGCATTTTGGCGATTAGATTTTACAAAGCTTATGACGGACTTGATACGTCTAAAGCTTCGAATTTAAGGGGTTAATGATGAATAGTTTAGCTTTTATATTAATTTTTCCGTTGCTCGGAGCGCTGATATTATTCTTATGCCCTAAGAATTTCAAGCTCCTAAGCACGCTACACGTTTTGATTTCTGCGGTTACATCCGCAGGGCTACTCTGTAACGTAGGCAAGCTTCTAAGCGGTAATGCCGAGGCGTTTTACGCATACGATAAATTCCTATTCCTAGATAGCCTAGGTTGCGTATTTTTAGTGCTAATCGCCGTAACGGGCTTTTTGGTAAATTTATACTCCACCACCTATATGAAATGGGAGATACAGAGCGGTCATCTGGATCTTAGCGATCTTAGAAAATACTATGCGCTCTGCCACGTTTTCGTTTTTACGATGACGCTTAGCGTGATCTGTAACAACGTTGCGTTTATGTGGGCTGCGGTAGAGGCCACTACGCTAGCTTCGGTATTTTTGGTCGCTATTCATAAAGACAAAAAATCTACCGAGAGCGGTTACAAATATATAGTTATCTGCTCGATCGGCTTAGCGTTTGCGCTTTATGCGACCGTTTTACTATATGCGGCTACATTCAAAATCACAGGCGACGGCGAGGCCTCGATGCTTTGGACGAGCATTATGGATAATGCCAAAAATTTAAATGGCGATGCCGCTAAGCTTATCTTTATATTCGCTCTAATCGGCTTTGGAACCAAAGCAGGACTTGCTCCTACTCACACTTGGCTTCCGGACGTTCACGCGGAAGGCCCGGCTCCGATTTC
>NZ_CALIMQ010000028.1 GCF_938045535.1 uncultured Campylobacter sp.
CGTCTCTTTTCTATTTTAGTATTCGGTTATTATGCTTCGTCGTCGGTTACGGCGTAGGTACGATAGATTTTAGCGAAAAGGTACTTGAGATAGACGATGAAGAATTTAAACGCATCGTCGAAAACTCGGGCGACTACGTTAAATTTAAGATCGGCAACCTAAGCAAGTATTTCGAGATTGAAATTTTTGCCGAGCACGCAGCTAAGCTAATCCCTCAGCTTTGCGAATGTGAGCTTAAAGATCTGCTAAAAAATATGCGCGAAGGATACTTCGTGCTAAGGAAGGATTTTTGATGCGAAAGGCGTTGCTTTGTATCGGCAATCCCCTTCGCGGCGACGACGACGTAGGCAATGAAACAGGGCGAATAGTCGAGGCAAACTTAAAAGATTGGCGCGTTTTTTATGGGCAGGATGTGCCCGAAAACGAATTCGTAGCACTTAGGGAATTCGCCCCTGAAATTCTGATCGTAGTAGATGCGATGAGCGGCTTTGATGAGGATAAGATAGAATTTTTCGACCTCAGCAATGATCGCGACTACATATACTCGACGCATAACCTGCCTACGCCGGTGCTTCTAAGCTATCTGCGCAAAATTTGCCCAAAGACGCTGTTTTTGGGCATAAGCGTGCTACTCGATAATGTCCTTGATTTTAAAGAAGGGCTAAGCGAGAGCGCAAAAAAAAGTGCGCAAAAAGCTTATGAGCGTATCTTAGAAATTGATTCAAATTTAAATGAGGAGGAGTAAATGTTAAATCCTGCAGAAACCGCGCAAGCGGTGTCTAGTTCGATGCAACACAAGGCGCATACCCCGCTAATTAGCATAATTTTTCTAGCTATAATGGCGGGCGCTGCAATCGCTATGGGCGATATTTTCTGGGCTCACTCGACCGTCGGAATGGCTGAAAAGCAATCTATTGGCTTATCGAATTTCATCGGTGGTATTACCTTTAGCTGCGGTCTGATGATGGTGGTTTTTTACGGTGGGCATCTATTTACCAGCTCGGTTTTAACGGGCGTACCTGCCGCCGATGGCAAATTACCGCTAGGTAAAACTATCGGCTATTGGGCTATCGTTTGGTGCTTTA
>NZ_CALIMQ010000029.1 GCF_938045535.1 uncultured Campylobacter sp.
CCCGCCTCTACCGCTTTGATACCGAAATCGCCGAACGTCAAGGAATTTCCTCTCGTCGCATAGCCGCGATTGCGACCTTTCATCATCTTGCGGTATTTTGTTCTTTTTGGCATCAACATAACTATTTACCTCTTCTTGGTCTGCGTGTTTTTTTAGGCGCATCATCGGTCTTTTCGGCCTGGATGCCTTTTTGTAAAATTTCACCCTTAAAGATCCAAACCTTAATGCCGATATTACCGTAAGTCGTATGTGCTTCGGCAAAGCCGTAATCGATCCTAGCCCTTAGAGTATGGAGCGGAACGCGTCCCTCCAAATACCATTCGGTTCTAGCCATCTCAGCGCCGCCTAAGCGACCTGCGACGCAAATTTTAATTCCCTTTGCGCCTGCTTTTTGAGCGCCTTGGATGACTTTCTTCATAGCGCGGCGGAATGCAACGCGGCGCTCCAACTGCATGGCTACGTTTTCCGCAGCCAAAAGTGCGTTCGAGCCTACTTTGCGCTCCTCTTTGATATTGATGGCTATGTCTTTATTGACTAGCTTAACGACTTCGCTTCTTAAATTTTCAACCTCGCCGCCTTTTTTCCCGATGATAATACCCGGTCTTGCGGCTACGATCGTTACGCGAATTTTCTTAGCCGTTCTTTCGATCAAAATTTGGCTAATTCCCGCATAATAAAGCTTAGCTTTTAAAAATTTGCGGATCTTGTAATCCTCGCCGATACTCTCGGAAAGCGTCGCTTTAGAAGGAAACCATCTAGACTCCCAATTTCGATTAATTCCTAATCTTAAACCGATCGGATTTACTTTCTGTCCCATTTACGCTTCCTTCTTACTTGGTTTCGCTACTTCGACGATGATGTGCGAAGTAGGCTTGCGGATACGGCTAGCCGTACCTCTGGCGCGCGGACGAAATCTCTTAAGCACCGGACCTACATCCACTCGGCAGCTGGTAACTACGACCTCTTCAGGCTCAAAGCCGCCGTTTGCGACCGCACTTGAAATCGCCGTAGCGATATATTTAGCGCCGCGATTAGGCGTAAATTCCAAAGTAGCAAGGGCAAATTCCGCATTCATGCCTTGAATTTGTTTTGCGATAAGTCTTGTTTTTGTCGGCGAAAGGCGAACAAATTTAATAGTTGATTTACTCATATTCTATCCTTACTTGCCGATCTTTTTCTGCACGGAGCCTTTGTGGCCCTTGAAAGTGCGTGTAGGAGCGAACTCGCCTAATTTATAACCGATATGATGCTCGGTGACGTAAACCGGGATAAAATTCTTTCCGTTATGAACGTTAAACGTAAGTCCGATCATCTCAGGCACGATCGTGCTTCGTCTCGACCAAGTCTTGATCGGTTTATTATCGCCGGCTTTCTTTGCCGCAACGACTTTTTTCATTACGTGATCATCTACGAAAGGACCTTTTTTTAGCGATCTAGCCATTTTTATTTTCCTTTCCTTCTTGAAATTATAAGCTTATCGCTCGCTTTTTTATGGCGAGTTTTATAGCCCTTTGTCGGTTTGCCCCACGGAGTTACTGGATGGCGACCGGAGTTTTTCTTACCCTCGCCACCGCCGTGCGGGTGATCGACCGGGTTCATCGCAGAACCTCTGGTTTGAGGGCGGATACCTCTGTGGCGGTTGCGTCCGGCTTTACCGATGACGACGTTTGCCCACTCTTCGTTACCCACTACGCCGATACTGGCCATGCACTCTGCAAGCACTCTTCTCATCTCGCCGCTAGGCAGACGTAAAATGACGTATTTTTCCTCTTTACCCATAAGCTGAGCATAGCCTCCTGCGCTACGTGCCATTTGAGCACCTTTGCCCGGTTTTAACTCGATATTATGCAGGATAGTTCCCACAGGGATATTTTTCATCTTCATCGCGTTACCGGGTTTAATATCCAATCCACCCTCGGCAGCGGCTACTACGTCGCCCACATTAAGATCGTTAGGTTTGATTATGTAGCGCTTCTCGCCGTCTGCGTATGAGATCAGCGCGATACGGCAGTTGCGATTCGGATCGTATTCGATCGCCTCGACCTTGCCAGCAACGCCGAATTTATTTCGCTTAAAATCGATGATTCTATAAAGTTTAGCAGCTCCTGCTTGTTTATGGCGGCTGGTAATGCGACCGTTATTGTTCCTTCCGGCTGCGGCAGGAATTTTAACAAGCAAACCTCTAACGCTAGCTTTTGCAGTGATATCCTCGCTGCTAAGCCCTGTCATAAATCTTCTACTTGGAGTATAGGGTTTATAAGTTTTAATCGCCATTTTACGCCTCCACGCTTTCTAAGCTTGCACCCTCAGGTAGTTTGACATAGAATTTCTTCACATCATTTCTAACGCCAGTTCTGCCTTTAAATCTTTTTAATTTGCCGTCCTGTCTTAAAGAATTTATCTTTAGCGGAGTGATCCCGAAATAGTTCTTCAAAACGCTCTTTAGTCCGTTTTTCGTAACCGACGGGCTAGTTTGGATAACGACCACGCCGTTTTCTTGAAGACCGAGAGACTTTTCCGTATAAAGGATCGTTTTGATATCTGTTATATCTGCCATTTTAGTCCTCTTTCACTATTGATTCAAATGCCGCTTTTTCGAATACGACCGAGCCGTAAACTGCGATTAGGTAAGCATTGACCTCGCTTGCATCGACGACATAGCAATTCTTAAGATTTCTATAGGCCAAAAGAGTTTGTGCGTCTAGCTCGTTTTTAACGATCAGCGCATCTCTAACGCCCAGTTTCTTAATAAAATTTGCCGCATCTTTAGTCTTGCCGCTTTTTAGTTCTAAATCGTCGAAGATAAAAATTTTACCCTCATTTGCTTTCTCATTGATAGCAAATTCCAGCGCAAGGCGTTTTTGCTTTTTATTGACCTTCTGCTCGTAATTTCGCTCGTTAGTCGGACCGAATGCAACCGCGCCGCCTACCCAGACGTTAGTTCTGGTTGAGCCTGCGCGTGCGCCGCCGCGACCCTTTTGTCGCCAAGGTTTTTTGCCGCCGCCGCTAACTTCGGCGCGAGTTTTAACCTTCGCCGTGTTTGCGCGAAGCGAAGCAAGGTAAGATTTGACGTACAAATATAGATTGTGCGAATTGACTTCCGAAAATTTCACAGGGATTTCAATTTCGCTTGCTTTTTCTAGTTTTTCGTTAAGCACGCTTACTTTACTCATTTTACTATCCTTATTCTGCCCATTGCGCCGTTAAATCCAGGAACCGAGCCTTTAAGCACTAAAATTTTATTCTCGGCGTCGAAGCTTACGACCTCGTTTTTAGCGGTGATCGTTTCGTTTCCAGTGTGTCCCGCCATCCTCATACCGGGCTGAACGCGACCGGGCCACTCGCAGTTGCCAATAGAACCAGGCCTTCGGTGGAAGCGGCTACCGTGCGCTGCAGGACCGCCCGCAAAGCCATGGCGCTTAATAACGCCCTGATAACCCTTGCCCTTGGATCTGAAGCTTACTTTTACGATCTTCGCTCCGCTCAAAACATCTAAATTTTGATCGCCAAGCTCGGCATTTTCTAAGCTTAGAGTCGCAAATTTATTAAATTCCTTGCTTAGGCTATATTTTTTTTGAATTCCGGCGATAGCTTTGTTATGCGCTTTGCCGTCTGCGTAGGCTACGATAGCTTTTTTCTCATCGCAAACTTCGCAAATTTTGGTATTGATAAGTCGCAAAAGCGTCACGGGCGTGCTGCTCGTGTCGATCGTCCTACTCATACCTATTTTTTCTACGATATATTCCATTGTTTTACCCCTTATTTGCCCATCGCGTGAACTTCGACGTTGACTTCCGGAGCCAAATCAAGCTTAGTTAGCGAATCAACCGTATCTGGCGTAGCCGCTACGATATCTAGCATACGAGCGTGAATTTTCATCTCAAACTGCTCTCTGGAGTCTTTATTTACGTGCGGAGATCTTAAAACGGTGTAGCGTTTAATCTTCGTAGGCATCGGCACGGGACCTCTGACGTCCGCACCTGTTCTTTTTACGGCTTCAACGATAGCCGAAACTGTGCGATCTAAAACTCGATGGTCATAAGCCTTGAGTTTTAACCTAATTTTTTGCATCACTTTTCCTTAATAAAGAACTTGTCGCAACGCGCGACCCTTTGTTTCAAACAAAAGACGCACATTATATAAAAGCGCTCCGGTTTTGTCAAGAAAATAGCCAAATTTTATGGAAATATTTCCTTTTAATAAGGAAAAATATATAGAATTTCGAAAATTTTTTAGAGTGTCGGAAATTTTCAATACAAAAATTTTAGATAAATTTGAAATAGATATAAAAATTTCATAGGATTTTTCAGATTTATTTCCTTTTAATAAGGAAAATTTTAAAATACTCGCATGAATGATCTGAAATTTTTTTACGAAAATCCGCCGGAATTTGCAGGCTTTATCCCGCGCAAAAGAGGTATCGGCTCTGCCAAAACCATAATCTACGGAGTGCTAAATTCCGGCAAAAGCGCCGTGCTGAAAAATGAAATTTCAGAGCTTAAAAAAGATGAAATTTTGTATCTAAATTTAGCTGATCTACGCCTTGAGGATATGGTAGCAGGTGGCACGATCGTTGCGGCCAAAAATAGCGCAGACAATATAAACGGCAGCGAAGTAAATGAGAATGAAATAAGTAGAGAGACTACGCTCGATGCAGATATTTCGGATATAGATGAATTTTACTGCGCCGCCATAAAAAATACAGATACAAAAAATGAAAGCGCAAACAGCTTAAACAACGCAAAAAATGCGGAGTCAGGTGGCATAAAAAACAGGAGCGAGAATTTCTTTCGCGAGATCAAGAAGTTTTTGACGGTCAACGAGCAAATTTCATCGCTTTTTTTAGATAATTTTAGTAGCGCCAATTTTGAAATTTCATCACTTCAAAGCTTCGCCGAGGGGCTAAATTTAAAGCGTTTTATCATCTCTACGCGCGATAGAGAGCTTATTCTGCCAGGCTTTGAGCGGCTTGAGCTTTTGCCGCTTTCGTTTGAGGAATTTATCGCCTTCGACAAGCGCCACAACGAGATAAACTCGATGATTTCGGCGTTTTTAGCCCAAGGCGGCGGCCCAAAAAACCCCTTCATGGCCCCCGCCGAAATTTTAGAATTCGAGCAGGGGCTGCTTACGGCAAACTTTAGCCGCACGGAAATTTTAATCCTCAAAGAGTGCTTAAGCTTCGTTCACACCGCATTTAGCGCAAATAAAATTTACACCGCGCTAAAGCCGCGCATTAAGATCTCTAAAGACGCCGTATACGGCACTATCGCCAAACTTGAGCGGGAAAATTTCATCAGATTTTTAAGCAAGGCGGGCGAGCCTGCGCGCGCAAAAAAGCTATATTTTTCGCATTTTAATATGCGCGAAATTTTAACGAGTAAAAAGGTCTTCTCGAAAAAATTTGCCAACGTCCTTTTCTGCGAGCTTTTGGGGTTAAATACGCCGATTTTTTACACAAAAGAGCTGGATTTTTACCTGCCTGCTCTAAAGATGGGGGTTCTCGTCATTCCTTTCAGCGACGCGGACATTATCTTTTTAAAATTCCGCAAAATTTTAAGCGTGCTCAAGAGACTCGGTATCACGAGCTTAAAAGTCGTTTCTATGGCAAACTCCGGCAGGCTCGAGATTGAGGGCATCCGCTGCGACGTCATACCCTTTCACGAATTCGCGCTTAGCTTCTGATTTATTGACATCTCATATCATAAAATACAAATTTTATGATATAATTTTGGTAAACCCATATCAATTACATAAAGGGAAGCCGATGATCAAATTAAAAGACAAACTCATTTATGAAACGCTAAAACTGGTCGAATCACAAGGTAAAGGGGGACTTTTATGTCGCAATAAGCAAAGCGATGCGGAGTTTATGAGTCCCGTAAACGAATTCGCAGCTGCGAGTGGGCGCAACTACACCTCGGTCAAATCGACTCTTGATATAATTCATAAAAACTGGGGCTATCTGCAGCGCGAAAGCATTAAGGACACGGGGCTTGATGCGGGCAAGGCGTCGAAGATTTTCATCTACCGCCTATGCGAGTCAGGGCGAAGCTTTATCGAAAAATACGAAAAGGCGCTCGTCCAAAACGCCGACAAATAGCCCAAAATTAAAAATTTTAAGCGCCAATTAGATAGAATTCTTTAATTTCACGTAGCGCGACAGAATTTCATTTTTATGCGACTCGCCTTAAAAAAAGGAGATGAAAATGCTGGATTTTATAGTAAAAATGTTCGCATGGAAAGCTGAGTGGGAGGTAAAAAAGGAATATGACAAAGAATTTGGTGATCTATCCTCCATGCGCTCAATCTTGCGCTTTATAATACTTCTTGTCATACTTGGCATTTTGATTAAATTTCAATTAAGCGTATGAAAGATACATTTTTAGATATTGCGCTCGTTTTATTTGGCATCGTCATGCTTGTCGCGATACGACAAAAATCTTTATTAAAATTTATAATTTTCGTCGTGATTTTAGCGCTCGCCAGAGAGTTAATCATCAGGCTTTATGCCTAGCTTCGGCGAAACCGACGCGGATGGAATTTAAAATTTAAACGACAAAATGACGGTTCGGCAGAATTCGGCGGGCGCAAATTTTAAATTTCGCCGTAACCACACTATGCTTTTATCGTCGTTAGTAAATTCTACCGTGCTTCAAGAATTGCCGCATCTACAAATCCAGCCTTATCGTAAATGATAGATTTTACCCGCAGCGAGGATTTGCGCTTGATGCCGCGCTTTCTGCTATCAGTGGCGGAATTTCGCTCGTGCAAATGCGACGGAATTTCACTTGTGCGAACACGGCGGATTTTTTGCGGTGGCAGCAAAAATTATAAACCGAATGAGCGGGCTAGAGCGTAAATTTATAATACTAAATTCCGCAAAAGCCTAAATTAGCGCAATGCAAGTGCAGAATTCAATCAAAAAATTTCAAACTTAGTAGTAAAATTCCGCGCACCAAAATTTTAAAATTTTATTTCATAAAATTCCGAGATTTAGGAATTAAATTTTGCAGTGAAGCTACAAATTTTACCTCAAAATTAAAATTCTCGCGCAAACCGGCTCAAAATTTCGCCCTGCCTACTCCACGTATCCGATAAATTCGCCATCGAAAGTATGCCTAACGTCGCCGCGAAAGTAAATTTTGCCTCCATCCCCTAAGCGCAAATTTAGCGTTTCACCGCTTGCAGGTATCACGCGGATGTCGGGAGCTAGCCCCATATTTTCGACGCCTGCGATGAAGCATGCTGCCATCCCCGTACCGCATGCGAGAGTTTCTGCCTCTACGCCACGCTCAAAGGTGCGCACTTTTAAAATTTTGCTTGCGAGGCGGCTTTGAACTAACGCATAATTAACGTTAGCGTTATACTTTTCGCGCAGATCACGGGCCAATGCGGCATCGAACTCATTTAAATCACTAACAAAAGTTACCAAATGCGGCACTCCTGTGTTATAAAAATACCACGTTAGCCCTGCCTCCTCAAAGCTCTCGCCCAGGCGCTTAGGACGAGTTAACATTACCTCGACGTTAGCTACTAACGCGTGAGCGTTAGGGCGAAGATTGAAAATCTCACCGAAGCTTACATTGCGTAGCTCGCCGCGCATACTCTCGCTCAAATTTCCGCCGAAAATACCGAAAATTTCGCCGCTAATTACGCCTGCGCCGCTTAGGAATTTCATACTCTGCGCGGCCAAGAAATTCTCATACGCATACATGCATACCGCTCGCGAGCCATTGCCACACATATCGGCGGTGCTGCCGTCGCTATTATAAAATTCCCACTCGAAATTTATCCCCTCGATACCGTTAAATTTCGGTAGCACGACGATGAGCCCGTCAGCGCCTACTCCATCGCGCCTATCACATAACTCGCG
>NZ_CALIMQ010000030.1 GCF_938045535.1 uncultured Campylobacter sp.
ACAAATTTTAAGATACCTAAGGAGGATATTGTAGGAAGAAATAAAGATAACGCCAAACAGAATTTATCGCAAGATTAAAACATATCAGATACTCTAAATCTAAATTTAATCCCAAATTCTATCCGAGTCTTTAAATTTATCCAAACTCTCTCGCGTATTTCATCCCCAAATCATACGCCTTTTCATTTAGCGCGCGGGTTTTTTCGGGCACAGAACGGAGCATTTGCTCTTTTACGAGCCCTGCATCCATGCAGCGGCTAAGCTCTACTGCGATCGCTAGAGCCACGACACTTTGAGTGATGACATTTCCGACTTCGTATTTTGCGATGGTAATGATTGGAATTTCATAAATTTTAAAGTTTATCCTATCCTCATCGCTCGGCGTTACTAAATTCGGCTCGATTACGATCACGCCGCCTTTTTTCACGCCATTTTTGAAAGCATCGTAGCTACTCTGCGCCGTTGCGAGCATGAAATCGATCTCGCCCTCGCTCGCGTAAGGATATAGAATTTCTTCATCGCTTAAGATAATATCCACTTTCGTAGGTCCGCCGCGTACCTGAGAGGTATACGTAGATGCCTTGATTCCATAGCCGCCGTGCGCGATCTTTGCCGCAGCTAGAATTTCACCTGCTAAGATCACGCCTTGACCGCCCACCCCCACAAATCTTAATTGATTCATCTTAGTCCTTCAAAATTTATCGCTTCGCCGCTTTGTGCCGCGTCTATCACCTTTTGATACGCCTTTGTGTATTCGGTGTGCTCATTATCTTCATGTAAAACTCCAAGCGGAAATAGCCCCACTCGCTCATCCTCGCTAAGAACGTCAAATTTTGCTTTAGAAATCGTACGCGAATCAAGCCACTTTAGCATTTGCACCGCCTCGCTCATTTTATTTTTACGACCCAAATTTACGTGGCAGTTGCTAAAAATATCAAAAAAACTATAACCATCGTGCTCAAAGCCCTTGGCTAGAAGTCGCTCGATTTTTTCGGGATTTGTCACGCTCTCGCGTCCGACAAAAGTTGCTCCGGCGGCAATCGCAAGTTTTGTCGCATCAAAGCTAGGATCGACATTGCCGTATTGCGCCGTAACCGTCCAAAACCCACGTGGCGTCGTAGGGCTCGTCTGCGAGTTTGTAAGCCCGTAGATGAAATTATTTACTAAGATATGATTTAGATCGATATTGCGGCGGCATCCATGGATCGTGTGATTGCCCCCTATCGCAAGCCCGTCGCCATCGCCAGTAACTACGATTACGTGCTTACCTGGATTTGCAAGCTTGATACCCGTAGCATAAGCTATCGCACGCCCGTGTGTCGTATGGACGGTATTGCAGTCTATGTAACTAGACATCCTGCCGCTACAGCCGATACCGCTTACCACGCATACATCGTCCATGCTCCAGCCTACGCGGTCAATCGCGCGGATGATCGCTTTTAAGATCACTCCGTCGCCGCAGCCCCAGCACCAAAGTGTAGGCATCTTGTCCGTTCTTAGATATTTGTCGTAATCAAATGCCATTTAAAGCTCCTTTACTTTCTCGATAATCTCGCTGGGGCTGATCGGTCTGCCGTTTGCCTTAAGAAGCGTCTTAAAATCATCTCTCAAACAAGCGCGCTGCACCTCTAGCAGATACTGCCCTAAATTTAGCTCGGCGATCAAAATTTTATTAAATCTCTCCCCTAGCTCCCTTAGCTTGCGCGCTGGGCTTGGCCATAGCGTAATCGGACGAAAAAGTCCCACACGCACGCCTTGCCTACGTAGCTTTAAAATCGCGTCTTTTGCTGCTAAGCTAACGCTGCCGTAGGCGATGATGCAAGCATCAGCGTCATCTAGCATAAATTCCTCATATTGCACGATCTCATCTTCATGCGCCGAAATTTTATTAAAAAGCCTTTTTATAGAGCGATGCACGATCTGCTCGTTTTCGGTCGGAAAGCCCTTTACGCCGTGATGCAGCCCCGTTATGTGATAGTGGTATCCCCTAAAAAAGGGATTTAGCACCGCAGGCTTATCGGGCGCAGCATCGTAGGGCTCATAATCTTTCGGACTACCTTTAAATTCCGCCCTGCGCTCGATTTTTAGATCCGAAATTTCAGGCAGCACCGCCTTTGCTTGCATATGCCCAAGCGTCTCATCAAGTAGCAAAAATACCGGCGTCATGAACCGCTCGGCTATATTGAAGGCGCGCACGGTTTGCGTGTAAGCCTCCTTTAGCGAGCCAGGGCACAGCGCGATGCTTTGAAAATCGCCGTGAGTGGGGTTGCGAGCTTGCAAAATATCGCCCTGCGCCACTCGCGTAGGAAGCCCGGTGCTAGGACCTCCGCGCATAACATTTACGATTAAAAGCGGAATTTCAGCGATAAAGCCAAGTCCAATCTGCTCTGATTTTAGCGAAATTCCAGGACCGGAGCTTGCCGTCATCGCCTTCGCACCGCTCATAGACGCGCCCAAAGCTACAGAAATGCCCGAAATTTCATCCTCCATCTGGATAAATTTGCCTCCGACCTTAGGTAGCAAGCGACTCATCTCGTGCGCGATCTCGCTGCTCGGCGTGATCGGATAGCCGCCGAAAAAATTACAGCCGCAATCAATCGCCGCACGCGCAATTAAGGCGTTGCCTGTGGAAATTACCTCTCTCATTATGCGTCCTTGGGTTTCATAAAATTATTGTTTTTGATTTTTTCAGCCATCTCTCTAGCCTGCGAGCTTAGACGAGCGAATTTAAAGCCCTTGGGCGCGACGAAAATCGCAAAATCAGGGCAGTGCAACTCGCACTCCCTACAGCCGATACAGGCGCCCTCATCCACCACGTCGATCATCATGCCCTGCACGGCGCCCTCGTCCTGTCTCATCGCGATCGCGCCGCTAGGACAGACGCTTACGCAGATGTTGCACGCCTTACAGCGGCTCTCATCCGTCCAGACGGCGCGCTGGCTCTCATTTTCGCTCATATTTTCTCCTTAATTTATCAAAATCCGCACTAAATCCCGCTTCGCGATTTAAAATTTGAAATTTTGCGGCGCAAGCCTGCTTTGATCGCATTAAATTCCTCTCGTTTTTAAATTTTGCAGAGTTTAAATTTTAAAATTTTGTGGCGTTTAAAAATTTTACGTCACGCAAAATTCTGCGCCAAAGTAAAATTTTAATCTATGAAATTTCACAGCGGGCAAAATTGCGCAAATTTTAAAATTCCGCAGTGAATAAAATTTTACGCTGTAAAATTCCGCGAGCTTAAATTTCTTGCCAAAGTGAAATTTGATGCTGCAAACTCTATCGCAAGAATTCTGCGCTTTGAAATTTTAAATCTACGAATCCCGCTTCCGCGTCGCGTCGAATTCGCTCTATATCCACTAAAACTTCAGCCCCGCTACCCGCTCGCGCATCCGCTCAAGCTGCGCGTAAAACTCGCCCGAGTAGGCGAAATTCCTCTCTATTGCGCCCATTTTGCCGACGCTTACGAAGCGCCCCAAAGGCACTCCCGATCTATCCGCGACGCAGCAGGCAAGCGTGCCGCAGGTATCAAAAAGAATGTATTTTATGATCTTTACGATCCCCGCAGCAGGCGCCAAATACGCTGACGTGCCCAGTAGCTCGCCGATCTGCGCGCCGGCGCGTTTGGTATTTTGCACCGCGCGCTCGAAAATTTCATCCGAAATTTCAAATCCCAGCTCGTTTTTAAGCGCAATCATCTCTTCGCTATGCGGGCCCACGATCGCGCTTCTCATCGACGAAATTTCCTTGCCGCTCGCTCGCGCGAGTTCAAATTTAAGCCGCGCGCCGTCTAGCTCGCCCGCCATGCCGATGACGCGCTCTTTTGCAAACCCGCTGGCCTGCAGCGCCGCATAGACCATCATATCAAGCGGATTGGTAACGACGACGATAATGGAGTTAGGCGCATATTTTGCGGCATCTCGCGCGCATTGCGCGACGATGGCGGCGTTTACGCCAAACAGCTCCTCCCTGCTCTGCCCCGCCTTTCTTGCGTGCCCCGCCGTGATCACGACGATGCCTGCGTCCGCTATATCGCTAGGCTCCGTGCTGCCGCTTATGCGCAGGTCGCGCTCATAAACCGCCGCCGCATGGGCAAGATCGAGTGCCTTGCCGCGCGCGATCCGCTCTACAGCATCCACAAGCGCGATGCTATCTATCTTTTGGCTCAAAGAATCGCTTACGATAAGATCGTTCGCTACCGCCGCACCGATGTTTCCGGCGCCGAATATCGCTATTTTCATTGTTATCTCCCAAATATCGGTCCGCATTTTTATAAATGCGGGGGTTAAATTTTAAAATTTAAAGACAAAATCTCGTTCTTTAAATTTAATGCCGAAACGGCCTTAAATTTTACCTCTGCGCCTTTACGTTGCGCTCGTGCTCGGCTTGCGTGCGCGCAAAATCGTGAAGCCCCGTCTTTTTATTTCGCATAAAATACAGATACTCGCTCTTTGCGGGCGCGAAAACGGCGCGTATCGCATCGCGAGAGACCACGCACACCGGCTCTTTGGGAAGTCCGTCGTTGAGGTAGGTGTTGTAGTGGCTGGTGTCGGTGCGGATGCGCTGCGGAGTGATTTTGACGTGCGAAAACTCGCCGTAATTTAGCGTGCCGTCCATCTGAAGGCGCATATTTTTGGCTAAGCGGTTGTCGATGACGGAGGCTACGAGGGGCATCTCATCTGCGTTTGCAGCCTCTTTTTGAATGACTGAGGCCTTGATCAGCACCTGCTTCCACGCCGTGGCGTTATAGTCGCCGCTAAGCTCGCGCGACAATCCTTCGTGGAATTTTTGCGCGCTTGAGATGAGGTGGTCGATGATATTTTTTTCGCTTTCGTTTTTGCTAATTTTGTAGG
>NZ_CALIMQ010000031.1 GCF_938045535.1 uncultured Campylobacter sp.
AAAATTCTAAAATTCTAAAATTCTAAAATTCTAAAATTCTAAAATTCTAAAATTCCGTCTGCTAGGTTTTCCACTAAAATACTGTACAGCAAAATTCTGCGCTTAAAATTATAAAATTTTACGTAGCAAATTCTGTGCAATAAGCTTATCCCGCATAAGAATTTTCGCGTTATAAGCTTGACGCTAAAATTCCTTGAGCTAAAATTAAAGTCTGAAAAATTTTAAAATCCGTGCAGCCGCTTAATCTCTGCGCTAATCGGCTTTTTTTGGCCTAATTTGGTCACGCTTACGTAGGTTGCGATCGCGCTGGTTACGTGCAAGCACTCGCGAAATCCATCCTCACCAAGCCGCAGCGCCGCGACCTCGATCTGCACGCAGATAGAGGTATTGCCCACGCTTAGGACTTTTGCGTAGCAGCTGATGACATCGCCGATAAATACGGGCTGCTTGAAAGTTACCTCCTGCATCGAGATCGTCACGACCCGCTCGGGCGCTATCTCGCGCGCCGCCGTCGCGCCCGCTAAATCGATCTGCGCTAGTATCCAGCCGCCGAAAATATTGCCCGAGCTATTCGTATCCTTAGGCAGCGCTACGACCTTGATGCGCGGCTCGCCGAAATCGTCTAAGTTTAAATCGCTCATTTTTACTCCTTAAATTTAAAAATCTCGCATTTTAACCGCGCAAATTTAACACTTTTTCGATACAATCGGCAAAAATCTATGTCGAAATTTTAAAATTTTAAGCGGATGCGAGGATGGAATTTTGCTCGCGAAGCAGACACATTCCGCTCACAAAAAAGACGATAAAAACGGCAAAAAGGATACGCGATGAACGATTTTGTAAAACTTAGCGAGATGGCAGCGAGCGCTAAGGCGCGACTAAACGCCCTCTACGACGAGCCGCACGCCGAGCTGATCGCGCGTGGGCTGGAGATCTGCGGCTTTGAGTCTGGCGATACTGCGCGCATAGCCGTGCTACGCCGAATCGTCGATCTCAAAGAGGATCCGCTGCTGCAGGAATTCCGCCGCTTGGGCTACGATGAGGCGCGGCAGCGCGAGCTAAAGAGCAAAATGTACGACTTCACGCGCGAAATACACGAGAGCATGCACGCAGCACTCATCGCCGAGGCGGGCGCGCAGGGGATTTTGCAGCCCTTTTATCTGGAGCTTTTAAAGGGCATCCACCGCATCGGGCTCGTGCTAAGCGATATGCAAAAAAGCTGGCAAACCCTAATTATCGAAGGCACGAACAAGCGCTTGCAAAAGGAATTTAGCTCGCTTGCGCAGGCGAAGGAATTTTTGCTGCAAGAGGAGCTATTTATGCGTACGCCTCACGGCGAGGTCTGCGAGCGCTGCTACGGCGCGATAGTGCAGCGCGACGGCAAATCCCAAATGGTTCCCTACGCCGTGGCCTTTGCGGATGAGACGGCGAAGCTGCAGAGCGAATTTAGCGATCTTTTGGAGCGCCTGGTGACGCTTGCAGAGGATGAGAGCGAGCTAGCTTACGTCGCGTATCTAGGCAAGCTCAAACAGGCCTTTTGCGAGAAAGACGCTAGCGCGGCAATCGGCGCGTGGCGGGATGCGGAGATCGCGTGGATGGATATAAAAACGCCGCTTCAGATCGGTCATCCTCTCGAATACTACGAGGACGCCTACACACACGCAGTCGCGCTGGAATGGGATGTCAGGCTTGCAGGCGCGTATGAGTTTAGCGCGGAAGAATTTAAAGCGCGCGTAAGCGAGAGCTTTGAGCGTGCGTATGAAAAAATCGGCGCAAATAACGCCGTAATGCACTCGCTCGTGCTCTCAAACATCGCCAAAACCCAACTTTACGTCTGTGCGCCGCTGATCTACTACGGAGCCGATCTGAACGGGCTCTTTTCGGCGCAGGTCGTACCCAACGACGAATTCGTAAGCACCAACTGCGGTAAGAAAATTTTCGCCTTCGTAAATTTCGTCTATGAAAGCGCTAAGTCAAAACCTTTTATGCGGCTAAGCAGCGAAATTTTCGACCTTGAGTATTTAAATTTCGGGCGCGAAATTTTATTTAAAAAGCCGCAAATTTGGCGCCGCGTCTACGAAATATCGACGATCGGGCATGAGTTCGGGCATATATTTTTCATCGACGCGGACACTGAGGCGCGCATGAACCGCTCGGGGCTTTTCAAGCTCATCGAGGAGTACAAGGCGACCACTGGCGGGCTCGTGAACTTCTTTTTCCACGAGGAGGAGGAGTTTTGCCTGCCGGTGCTAGATGAGCTGATCCGCCGCGCCGTGGGGCTCATCGCGTGGCAGCAGGTGGAGGAGCTCAAGCCCTACTACTGCGAGGCGTTGATACATCTGAGCTTGCTTTTTGCATCGGGCGTTTTGAAATTTGACGGCATGCGGCTGGCGGTTAAATTTGACCGCGCAGGCTATGAGAGCTTCAAGGCCGCGTGCCTGCAAAACTATGAGGAGCTGGCGCGGCTTTATTGCGACAAAAAGGACGCGGCGGAATTTTTATCGCGCTTCGCGGAGCTTAGCGACGGCGTGTATCTGCCGCGCGAGGCGCAGGTGCGGGAGTTTGTGAAGTTTTACTACTCGCGCTACGAAGCGATCGGCAACGAAACGGACCCTAGCAATGAGCGAGCAAAGTGGCTTTAAAATTTCGAACCCAAACCGCGCCTTAAAATAATGGAAAGCTAGTAAAATTCCGCGGAATTTTAAGGGGAAAGCATGAGATATTTTAAAAATTTACTCTCTGATTTAAGAAGCGGCAGGCTCGCGCTGCATCCGATTTTGCTTGCGGCGACGTTTTGCATAGTGAAAATTTCGTGGCCTTATTTAATAGGACCTACGGGCGATGATGGCTCGGGCGGGACAATCTTCGGTAACTTCATATTTTGGGACCTTGCAGCATGCGCGTGTTTCATAGTGCTGGGCGCACATCTTGTCTATGTGGCGGGGCATGGCAGCAAAAACAGCCAAAGTAGTAGCTGCGAAAACAGCGACTACGAAGGCGCGATGCAACCCCGTGGGCTGCGCTATTTAGCCGTGCTACGCACTATCTTATGCGCCCTATGCATCATCGCGTGCGTGGCGGGCTATCTTAGCGCGGATATAAATCACCAGAAATTAGGCGTTCTGAATTGGTTTTTCCCGACTGCGTTATTAAGCGCTTTCATATATTTGGTTGCGATCTGGATTGTTACGACCGACTCTGAAATAGTAGCTTGGGGTGCCGTCTTTGGGACAAGCTATGTAGTCGCTTGCTATGCGGTTTGCAAATGTTTTTTTTGGTATGGTGGATATGTATTTTGGAAAGGGTTGGAGATAATCTTTCCGCTAATTTGGGCGTTTCATTTCAAGCGCACCTACAAAAAGCGCCTAGCAGAGGAGATGCGCGAGGTGTAACTGCGAACTAAGCGCATAAATTTAACTCAAATTTATGCGGCATAGTCGCTTAATGAAAATACCCAGGCGTAGCCTGCACCGCTAGCGTCGTCGGGGGTTAGGTGGGGTTTGGGGCGGGAAGGGGAGCGCCTCGCAAGTAGCGCCCCTTCCCTCTTAAGCGAAAACGCCGCCACGCCCCAAATTCTAGAGGCAAATTCTACATAGAGAAATTTTAAATTTATTACAAAATGAAATTCCGTTTAAATTTTAATTCGTGATATATCTTGGGGCGGGAAGAGGGCTTGAATTGCGAGGTCACACCTCTCGCAGAGGGTGGCGCTGCCCCGCAGCACCGCATTGCTCTGCTCGCCCACAAACCCCACCCAACCCCCGACGACGCTAGCGATGCGGACTGCGTCCGAGTATTTTCATTTAACGGCTTGCGTTACATACTTTGATTTTAAAATTCCTCGCCGCAAAATCCTAAATTTAGTAGTAGAATTTCGCATTGGGGAATTATAAAATTCTATTCGCAGACTATGCGCGGAGTTCTTTCGAGATTTTAGAATTCCGCGGAATTTTAAAGGGGAAGCATGAGATATTTTAAGAATTTACTCTCTGATTTAAGAAGCGGTAGGGTCGCGCTGCACCCGATTTTGCTCGCGGCGACGTTTTGTGTAATAAGAATATCAGGGCTTTATCTGGTAAGTGAGAAGCTTCAAGACTACCATGATTTAGATATATTGGAATGGTTTTCTATTTGTTTACTTTACGATTTTACGCAATGCGTTTGCTTTGTGGTGATAGGTGCACATTTTGCTTTTGTCGCAGGGTACTCAAACAAAAATAATCAAAACATAAACGATGATAACGCCAACAATCAAGCTCTCGGGTTACAACGCCTAGCAATATTGCGCGCTACTTTATACTCATTTATTTTTATTGCGTATGTGGTAGGATATCTTACCGCGGATATAAACTACCAAAAATTAAATGTCTTGAATTATTTTCTACCCGCCATGCTAACAAGTGCTCTCATATATTTAATCGCAATCCAAAACTTCATGCCAGTGGCATGGTTTGATATCAATACGGCAAACTATGCAGAAATATTTTCGGTACTCTTGCGCTGGGCTAGCGTGGTGTTAGCGATAGGTTTAGCGCTAATATGGCCGCCAGCTTTGTCATCTTATTTTAGATACGCCTATAAAAAGTGCCTAGCAGAGGAGATGCGCGAGGCGTAATGGCGAGCTGAACGCAGAAATTTAGCCAAAATTTTACACTACTAGCCACAAATAAAATTCCGTAAAATTTTATTGGAGACACAATAAGACATTATTTTACTAAATAGACGAACGTAAAAACTGCGTGCTTTTCCAATATAAATTTAACGCGAGCTGAAAGCTCGCCCCTTGAGCGTGCCAAGGGTTAGGGGATTTTAAGGGGAAAGGGGAGCGCCTCGCAAGTAGCGCCCCTTCCCCC
>NZ_CALIMQ010000032.1 GCF_938045535.1 uncultured Campylobacter sp.
GCGAATGCAAAGGCGATAAGCCCGATGTCGGCGGCCTTAAGCGGTCCTACATCAAAGTAAAATCCGCGCAGAATTTCATACTCCCAGAGAAAGTACCATTCCGGATAGATATGCGTCGGGGTTTTGAGGCTATTTGCCGGCTCGAAATTTATCGGATCCATCGCAAAATCGAAGTGAAAGCCGACCAGATAAAAGAAAAATATCATAAAGATACTGACGTAGAAAAAATCCTTCGCCAAAAAGCCCGGCCAAAACGGAATTACCTTGCTTTCGCCCGTTTTGCCCTGCAGATACTTCTCGCCTTCAAGATCAAAGTCAATCTCCTCGCCATCTAGGTTATTTACATGCGGAAATCTAAGCGAATAAAAATGCACTGCCAGCACCGCAACCACCACGAGAGGCAGCAAACAGACATGAAGCATAAAAAATCGCGTCAGCGTCGGATCGCTTACGGCGTAATCGCCGCGAATCCACTCGACTATCGCATCGCCCACTACTGGAATTCCACCAAAAAGATTAGTAATAACCATCGCTGCCCAGTAGCTCATCTGCCCCCATGGAAGCATATAGCCGCTGAAAGCCTCGGCCGAAAAAATAATGAAAAGCAGCATTCCGCTTACCCAAATCATCTCTCGCCCTTGCTTATACGAGCGGTAATAAATAGCTACTAAAGTATGAATGTATAAGATCAAAAATACAACTGATGCCGATACTGCGTGGATATGACGCCATAGCCAGCCGTATTCGACCTCCTTCATAATCGTGAAATTTACGCTATCAAATGCTAAATTTACATCCGGCTTATAATACATCACGAGCATTAGTCCACTAACGAACAAAACTATAAATAGCGTCATCAAAATAACGCCCATCGCCCAAAGGAAGCTGATATTTTTAGGAATCCAATACTCGCTTACCATCACCTTGAAAAATTTCGTTACGGCGAGCCTTTGGTCGAACCAATCCCAAACTCCCGTAGCTTTTCTTATATGTGCCATCTGCGCCTCCTATGCTTTCTGCTTTAGGGCTTGGTATTCGGAGCCCTCTTCGCCTAAAACGAGTTTCGTTCCGTCGATTTTAAAGGGCGGTATATCCATAGGACGCGGCGGCGGACCAAATACGTTTACGCCGTTAGCATCGAAAATCCCGCCGTGACATGCACAGATGAATTGTTGCGTCGATGGCTTGTAGCTAGGAATACAGCCTAAATGCGTGCAAAGCCCTATGCAAAGCGTATATCTAGCATCCCCTACGACGACATCGCGGGCATCGTTTTTAGGCATATCGGCGGTCTTTTTAAGCACGAAAATCGGCTTTTTGCGCCACTGAGTTTGATAAAGCTCGCCCTCTTTGATCGGACTTAGATCTACCGTAGTGACGCCCGCAGCGCGCACGCTAGGAAGCGGATCCCACGATTTCTTCATCCCCACGAGTGCGAAAACGCCACCCACAGCGGCAACCGCGCCGAAAGTAAGCTCGATAAAGCCTCGTCTATCCTGTTTTAGATCAGACATCTTTATCCTTTCAAATTAAGAAATTGACAAGTGTCAATTTTAGCCAAATAAAGATTAAATCAATATGATTATAAGCAGAAATTTAGCTTAATCTTGCAAGCTAAATTATATTTTAAGATAATTTTAATGCCTAGCGAGGCGTTTTCGCAGTTTAAAATTTTATAAATTTTCAAATTCTGTCATGTTCTATCATGGCGCGGAATTTAAAATTTTAAAATTTTGTCGCGCAAAAGCTACTGCGACAATGGCGTGCAAAATTTTAAAATTTCGACATCATAAATAAAATTTCATAAAGCGCGAGATTTTAAATTTAAAAATGAGCATAGAATTTATAAAATCAAATCTTAAAATTTCACTGCTCAGTCATAATAGTAGCGGAGTGGAATTTTACGCTAGCGCGCTAGCTGAAATTTTAAAATTCTAGAATTCGTCACACTTCTGTCGCATGAAAAAATTCCGCTAGAAGTAAAATTTAAAACATTAAACCCCATAGCGGCGCAAATTCTAAATCATTAGAATTTTACGACGCCTTAAAATTTCAAGCATCAAAAATTTTGTCGCGATGCAAAATTTTAAAATTTAGCGCAATCGTGAGCCATAAAATTCTATAAAATTCTGCGGGATTTCAAAGCCTAGCCAAAATTTAAAGATAAATTTCATAAATCCCTAAAGCCTCGGCAAGCTGCAAAATCCGGGCGAAATTTCAAAATTATTATTCTGAAATTTGGGCCCCACCTATCTAAAGTCTAGCCGATTTGCCCGAGCGAAAATACGCCGCGATCGCAAGAGCCACCATCGAAGCGACCATCACGTACGCCCAGCCCGGCACCGGAATACGCTCGCCGCTAGCATAGGAGTGCATGCCGCTTAGGTAGAAATTTACACCAAAATAGGTCATTATGACGCTAAAATACGCAAACATCGAGGCTACGGCAAAGGCGAACTGATTATTGAGCTTAGGCATAAATCTAAAATGCACTACCACCGCGTAGATAAAAATCGTAATGAGCGCCCAGGTCTCCTTCGGATCCCAGCCCCAGTAGCGCCCCCAGCTTTCGTTCGCCCACACGCCGCCTAGGAAGTTGCCGACCGTCAGCAAACAAAGCCCTAGGATCATCGACATTTCGTTGATATGCGTGGCTTCTGCGATATTGCGCGCAATCTCGGGGTTTTTCTTATCGAATAAAAACATCACGAGGGTAAAAATTCCAAGCAGCATGCAAAGCCCCAAAAATCCATAGCTCGCGGTGATTACCGAGACGTGGATCGTAAGCCAGTATGATTTTAAGACCGGCTGCAGATTAGTAATCTGCGGATCGATGTCGCTAAGATGTGCCACCATCAGCGTGATACCCGCCATTATCGAGGTAAGCGCCAGCGAGATCGCGGATTTACGCGAGAAAAAGATTCCGCTTAGCGACAGCGCCCACGCGATGTAGATGAGCGATTCGTATGAGTTGCTCCACGGCGCGTGCCCCGAGACGTAGCCGCGTAGCGCAAGACCTGCAGTATGCGCGATAAAAGCGACGATATTTACGGCATAAACGAGCTTAAACGCGCCGCCTAGACGAAGAGCGGGCTTCATCATCCGCAAAAAGATAAAGATCAGAAGCAAAAATCCCGAGACAGTGTAGATCGGAAAGAGGCGAGAAAAAATTTTAGCCTTATTAAATAGAATTTCATATTTTATTGCGCCCTCGCTAGGCATTAAATTTACTCCGTTTTGCGCTTGGTATTTTTTGACGTAGCTTAGCATCTTTTCTGCGCCGCTCCAATCCCCGCTTTCTTGGGCATAGACCACGGACGAAACGAATATTCCCATCATCTTTTTAACTTCAGCAGATTCGTTTTGATCCAGCGCATCGCCTAGATATAGCGGCGAAAGCCACTCGTTATTTTTAGCGTTCTTAACCGGAATAATTCTAAAATAATCCCCCATAAACGCCGAGTAAAAGACGTTTACGCGCTCATTTACCTTGATGATCTCTTTATCGAGCACGCCGCGATTGCCCAAAGGCTTTCGGTTGATCTCCTCGACCATTTTATCGAGCTTGTAATAACTCTCGCCGCCTTTAAATTCAAAAAAATCCATCATGCTGGCGTGGCTTTGCTTCTCATCCATACCTAGAATTTTTTTAAGCTCCGGCTCGCTAACCTTGATGATTGGCGCACGCCTCCAGTAGCTTTGATTTAGCATAAACGAAAGCGCGGCAGCGTTATGATTTAAAATTTCGCCATTTGGCGCCTTGTAGTTGTCGGCGCGGTAAATTTTATTTAAAAGCTCCCTAGAAACTGTATCAAAAGGCTCCATTCGCCCATCAAATCCCTGAATTACGAGGCTTGCTAGATCCTCACTAAATTTAGGATCAAATTTCGGCACGGCTAGCTCGCCTCCCATAGTAGAAAAATTATGCGGCGGGATGGAGTCTTGCTCCGCTGCAGATTCTTGCGAAACGGAGCTTTGATTGGAATTTTCAACGGCGAAATTCTGCGCGGAATTTTGCACAAAATTTTGCGAAGTAGAATTTTGCACGCTAGCCGGGCTTTGCGGCGCGGAATTTTCTGTAGCTGTGTTTGAGACGGAACTAGAATTTTGAGTAGTGGAGTTTTGTTCGGCATTTGCTGCGCTAGGATACAATGCAGCCAAGCTCAAAGCCAATGCGCCTACTAATGCCAATGCCGCACCTTTAGTGCCGCGTCGCGATTTTTTGGTGCGTTTTGATATGGAGCTTTCTGCGGAGCTTACGGGCACCGAGCTAGACGCGGAATTTTTAGAATTTACATCTTTTTCTGTAGCAAGATGCGTATTTTCGCTGATTAAGCGCGAGAGCTTGAAAAAGCGCGAGCCTCGGTTGAAAAAGTTAAAAAACATCCCCACGCAAAGCAAAAAATAGCCGATGTAAGTTGGAGCTTTGCCGGGGTCTTTATTGACCGAAAGCACGGTACCACGCTCATCCGTGTCGTATGAGCTTTGGAAAAATCGGTATCCGCCGTAATCGAGCACGTGATTCATAAAAATATCATAATCAAAGCTCGTATTGCCGTCTTTTAACGTGATTTCGCTTTTATATCCGGAGGGCGAATTGGTGCCTGGATAGCGATCCATCACAAAGTCGCGAAGCGCGATTTTAAAAGGCAGATGAAGCATCTTTGGCGCCAAGGCTACGATGAAATTCTTATCACCTACCTTGTAGCTAGCGCCATGCGAATCCCTAGGTACGTAGATTTCGCGACTCTGCCCTGCAAAGCTTAGCGTAGCTACTACGCCGGGCTCACCCGGTAAATTCGTATCGACCGGGACAAATTTCTCGACCGCGGAGCTAAGCAGGCTAACGGGGGCGAAATTTATCCCGTCGAAGCTGTAAAGCAAGAGATTGCCTAGCGGATTATCCTCGTTTCTCTTAAGCGGTGCAGTGCTCATATCAGCCATTTTAGTGGCGTTTATATCAAGATTTGAGTTTAGATAAAATTTGCCGTCTTTGGATTTTATATAGATGAAATTCTTACTTTTAGGCTCTGCATTAAAAGTAATACTAAGCTCGCCTATATCCATGCTTTCTCCTGATTGCAAGGAGACATTTTGGCTGCCAACATTGTTGGAAAATAATAACTCCACGCGCGCAGGAGCCTGTCCGGTCGGATCTTGCACCCATTTTAGCTCGCCGTGTTCTATTAGCTCTTTAAATTTTAAATTTGCGATCCTGCCCTCTACGTCTAGATTGAGATCGAAGTTCATCCGTCCTGCGCCGTTTAAAAATTTGCTCTCGTCAGCAGATATAAACTCGCCGTCACTGCCTAAAGTAAGAAGCTGAACGACCTCGTCTTTAGTCGTTACGATCGAGCTCTCGCTGCCCTCTCTTATATGGATATTGCCCTCAAAGCCGAAATATCTCGTCAAAATCGCTCCAGCAAGCATAAACAAAAAGCTTGCGTGAAAGATTAGCGCAGGCAGCGTGCGAAGTTTAATCATGCGGTAGCGATAGATATTGTAGGTTAAATTTACTCCCAAAAGCACCATCAGCGCGCCAAACCACGCAGTAGAATAAACCATCGCCCAAGCTACTTCCGTGCCGTAAGCGGTCTCTACAAAAGTAGCGATTGCACAGGCTAGCGCCAAAATAAGTAGCATCACTGACGCGCACTCCATACTAAAAAATGTCTTCATTGATTTCCTTTAGATTTACGAGGGTTTTCAAAATCGCGAGATTTTAGCAAAAATTGCTTAATTTTTCATTTTACGACCTGCAAGCGCACGCCTACTAGCGTAGCTCAAATATGCGTTAAGATGCTCTGATAAAGCGGTAAAATTCTCTTCTTAGGCATTCGCTTAGGAATTTAACGGCGCGGATAAAATTTTATAAAATGCTGCGGAATTTGGCGAAATTCTATGTAAATTTCATGCGCCATCTCATAGCGTAATTTCTAATTTAGAATTCCGCTGCGATAAAATTCTATCTTTGCGGAATTCCTTCTTATTATTTTTTGCCTTGGGTATATGCGAGCTCGCACACGTCGCCCACGGCTTGGTGGCACGGGATCGCCGAGATCGAGTTATTGGGCGAGCCATCAATCACTTTATCTGAATAAACCAAATAGATTAGCGAGCCCTGCACCGCATCGTAAAGCCTGACTACATGGGTCTTTTTGAAGATCAACGAGCTGCGTTTTTCAAAAATATCCTCTTTTTTCAGCTCCTCTTTAATGATGATTTTAGGCGCTGTCTGCACGCACGAAACAGAGGCTTCGGAGCGGTCCTCCTCCACGCCGATGATCTCTTTGGCACCGCCTTTTTTGGCGTAAGAGACGTAGCAGGTCACTCCATCAACCTTAGGATCTTTAACCGCGATAACTTCGATGCGATCGTCTTTGCCAAAAATTCTAAACGAAGTATTTACGCTACCTACGAGCTCGTAATCGCCCGCAAAAGCAAAAGCCGCTAAAATCGCTGCTAGAATAAATTTTTTCATAACCATCCTTTGGAATTTTAGCGGCGATTTTATCATTTATAATATAAATATTAAGCAAGTTTTTATAAAATACCGCGATTTAAATTTAAAGGAATTTTATGATCGAAGATATCTTTAGAGAATACGATATTCGCGGCATCGTGGGCGAAGAGCTAAACGAGCGCAGCGTAAAAGCGATCGGCTTCGCGCTTGGCAAACATATCGCAAATCTTGGGCTTGAGCGCGTTAGCGTGGGATACGACGCCCGTCTTAGCGCGGACGAGCTTTTCGGCTATTTCGTAAGCGGGCTAAATTTCGCCGGGTTGCGAGTTTATGATATCGGCTTGCTGCCGACGCCAGTGGGCTATTTTAGCGTATTTACGCATAAATTTGACGCAAACGTAATGATCACAGGCTCGCACAACCCCAAAAACTACAACGGCTTTAAAATAACGATCGGCACGGATAGCTTCTTTGGCGCGGATTTGAAACGCCTAGGCGCGCAGGTTCGAGAGCTGATGAGTTCAAATTTTAAAATTCCAACCGATACAAGCACCCAGAGGTACGACATTTTAAGCGAGTATCTAGCATATTTTGAGAAGGAATTTGCGGCTCTTAAGGGCTTTGCCGCGCCCTTTATAATCGACTGCGCAAACGGCGCCGCAGGCGTTACCGCTACTAAAATCATCGAAAGGCTAGAGCTAAACGCTAAAGTTTTGTTCCCGCAGCCCGACGGCAATTTCCCAAATCATCACCCTGATCCCAGCGAGGAGAAAAATTTAGCAGATCTTAAAGCTGCGATGAAGCAAGACGGCGTGGCTTTGGGCTTCGGCTTTGACGGAGATGCCGATAGGATCGCCGTGCTTACGCCGCGCCGCAATATCAAAGGCGACGAGCTAGCCTGCCTGCTTGCTCTAAACATGCACCGCCCGCGCATCCTAGGCGAGGTTAAATGCTCTCAAGCGATGTATGATACCATCGATAAGATCGGCAAAAGCTTTATGGGCAAGACCGGCCACAGCAATATCAAAAAGGCGATGAAGGATCTCGGTATCGATCTTGCCGCGGAGGTTAGCGGGCATATCTATTTTAAAGAGCGATATTTCGGCTTTGATGACGGCGTATATGCGATGATGCGCGTGCTTGAGCTCGTAGCTAAAGGATATGATTTAGACGCCGAGCTAGACAAGCTGCCGCGGGTTTTTTGCACCGATGAGATTAAATTTAATACGAGCGAGGAGGCAAAATTTAAGATCATCGAGGCTCTTAAAGCTCAAATCCACGCAGGTATCGCGGAGCTACCGCCTATCCGCGATATTATCGAGATTGACGGCATCAGAGTGCGGTTTGATAACGGCTGGGCACTCGTACGGGCAAGCAATACCACGCCTGTGATCGTAACTCGCTTCGAGGCCTCTAGCCCTGAGTTTCGCGACGAGATGCAGCGCGTATTTTTAGGTAAACTAGAAAATTTAAAGGACCAGAGATGAACGAATCTGAAAAGCAAGAGGTTGAAAAAAATATAAAAGAGCTTTTGGCTGCGAGAGCGGAATTTTTTAAATTCTTAGATGAGCGCGTGCCAAAAATCGCGGGTACCGACGTGTTTGATTTCGAGCGCGCAGGCGCGGCTAGCTTGAAAGAAGTTTATGCGAAATTCTACGGCTACGATTACGCCGCGCGCAAGCTGCTGCCATATTTATACCGCACTTATGGGCTAAATTTCGATGTCTGAGATCATCTTAGATCGCGCCGCTTATGCGCACAATCTAGCGCAAATCGCCGCCAAAGTAGGTGGAGCGGAGCGAGTATTTTTAGTAGCCAAGGATAATTCATACGGCCATGGCTGCAGGCTCTGCTGCGAGGAAGCGGCAAAGCTAGGCTTTGTACGCGTCGTAACGCGAAGTGCTGCGGAAGCTGCGCAAATTGCGGATTTATTTGATGAAATTTTAGTGCTCTCGCACATTCCGCGCGGGGACGAGGACGAGCGGTTTTGCTACGCAGTAAATGATCTGAGCTACTTCTCGCGTCTTAAACGAGGGCTTAAAATTTATATCGCTGCAGATACCGCGATGCACCGCAACGGCATCGCTGCGAACGAGTTAGATGAGGCGCTTAGGCTATGCAAGGCGGGCGGATTTAAGCTTCGTGGCTTTTTTACACACTTTCGCGCAAGCGACGAGCTAAGTGGAGATTTTTTCGCGCAGAGGCAAAATTTTATAGAATTTAAGCGCCTTGCGAGGCAAAAAGCCGCCGCCGCGGGCTTTGGAAATTTAAAATTTCATTCGAGCAACTCCGCAGCTATCGAGCGAAGTGCGGGCTTTGAGGACGAATACGTGCGCGTAGGCATGGCGCAGTTTGGCTATCCGCAATTTGACGAGAGCCTAAATTTACACCCCGTGCTAAAGCTCTATGCCGATCTGATCAGCTCGCGCGTGCTGAAAAAAGGCGAGCGCGTGGGCTATGGCGCTAAATTTGAAGCGCCACGCGATATGAAGATCGGCACATACGATCTGGGTTACGCTGATGGGCTATTTCGCTACGACGGCGAGGGCGAGCTAGCGCTTGCAAACGGGCAAAAAATGCTCGGAAAAATGTCGATGGATAGTTTCTGCGCGGAATTCGGCGGAGAGCGAGTTTGCGTGCTGGACGACGCGCGGATTTGGGCAAAACGCTTCGGCACGATCGAATATGAAATTTTAGTCAAATTAAATTCCAACATCCCAAGGAGATTTCAATGAAAGAGCTGCAAGGAGAAAATAACAAGCGTATAGGTTACGACGATAAAGGCTTATCCGCGCGAGGCGAGAGCTTTGGCGGGGGAGAGTATCTGCGCCAAAACCAGATCAAAGAAGTTCTGATCATCGAGGGCGATCCTCCGCAGGATATGACCCATACCGTTTATCCGACGGTGACGACGGATGTCATTCGGAAATTTCGGGAAGAATTGCCGGAAATTCGGGTGTATGCCGGAATCGATCAGTATCGGGGCAGTATGCAGCAGGAGCAGTATCGGATTCGTCGAAAATTGCAGGCCGGGGCGGTGGGTTTCTTCACCCAGCCGTTTTTCGATCTGCGGCTCTTGGCGATGTACGCCGATATGTTAGAAGGGCTGGAAGTCTATTGGGGGGTATCCCCCGTCGAGTCGGAGCGGGCGAAAAGCTATTGGGAACTGAAAAATCATGTGGTGTTCCCGAAAAATTTCGCGGCGACCTTGGCGTGGAGCGTTGATTTCGCCCGGGAGGTGCAGGCCTTCGCCCAAAGCCGGGGAGACAGCGTCTATCTCATGCCCATCCGAACGGATTTGACGGCGTATTTGACGGGCGTTTTCGCGTAAGGCGCGGGACGGTGAAGGGGGCAGTGACCGCGATGTTTACGATACGGGAAAAATCATGGCTGTCG
>NZ_CALIMQ010000033.1 GCF_938045535.1 uncultured Campylobacter sp.
AATAGAGGTATCGCTTACGAAAATTTTACCGAAACGCCGCTTTGGGATAGCGTAAAATTTTCATTCTCTAATCAAAGAATCAAACAAAGAGCTAGAACGGAGGAGTATTGCAGGGGCGATAACTGCGCAGAAATAGCAAATCCTATAATAAAAAGAGATGGCAACAACAATATAGTAGACTCAAACGGAAACGAATTTAACATAGATAGAGGCGGCCCGGGAGGAATGACGAGATTAATTGATTCAAATGGAAAAACGTATTTATCGGGCTATGGTATTCCAAGTATAAGCGATATGAAATTAAACTGCGAAGAATTTAATTGTAACGGTCCGTTAACGCTTTATAGAATTCCTCGCAATTCCGATCCAATAGAAAAAATGAGTCTGCCTTTGAATAGTCCAACCTATAATTTTACGGGTTCAAACGGAAAGAATTATGAATTCGATATACACGAAGAGACCTTAAATGGAAAGAGATATAAGGTAATTAAACCTAGTTATACTAATGGTATAGTCAAACAAGATTCTAATGAATTTAGTATGCTTTTACCAAACTCACAGGGCTATCTTGAAAGAGATTGGAAGGAAAGGGATCTAAATACCGATACTAAGCAGTTTGATCTAGATTTTAGCAAAGATTTTAATCTTTTGAGTGTGGAAAATAGCCTTTCATATGGACTAAAATATATAAAAACCGATAAATCTATGGTAAATAGAGCGGGTTTTGACGCTACGAATCCTCAATGGTGGGCGGATACCGCTCCAGGTGATTGCCAAGGTGCAGATGCCGGTAATGCATTAAAATGCCCCAAAACCGAACCTGAAACATCGTTTCTAATACCGGTCGAAAGCAAAAACGGAGTCTTTCACGTAGCGGACGACGTTATAGTAAATGACTTTTTTGATTTCAATCTAGCCTATAGATACGATAGAGTAAGATATAAGCCGGGCTATGTTCCGGGCAAGACTCCAAAGATCCCTGACGGTATGGTTGAGGGGCTATTTATACCGCTTGCGAAAAATCCACTTCCAGAGCCTAAGTGGAGCGACTATCCAAATTGGTCGGATTATGTGGCAGCCAGGAACGCATACCTAGCAAAGCAAGCCGAAGTCGATGCGCTGAATGCAACGAATGCTGAGCGAAATATAGAGTATATGTCAAAGCCGAAGGAGTATAAAAACAACTCCTACGCCGTGGGTTTAAATTTTAATCCACTTGAGTTCGTAAGAATTCAAACGAAGTATTCAAAAGCCTTTAGAGCCCCTACTACGGACGAGCTATATCTTGCGTTTAAGCATCCAGATTTTACGATAAAGCCGAATGTGGATCTAAGACCTGAAATAGCCAAAACCAAAGAGGTGGCCGTTACATTTCATAGCGAAAGTCAGAGTTTTATCACGCTTAGTAGATTTAAGACGGACTATCAAGACTTCTTAGATCTGGAATATCAAGGCACCAAAAGGGTAAATACGAACGCAAATAGCGCGCTTGATTTCGATATGTATCAAAACGTAAATAGACAAAGAGCTAAGGTAAACGGCATAGAGATAAGCTCTAAATTTAATCTAAGCGATCTCTCGGATAGCCTGGGCGGATTTTATGTAGGATATAAATTTACGAAACAAAAGGGTAAAATTTTAACAGATGATGACGGTTTGGTGCCGATGAATGCGATACAGCCCAAGACTTCGGTATATAACGTAGGCTACGCCGAGAAAAATGACAAATTCGGAGTTGATAT
>NZ_CALIMQ010000034.1 GCF_938045535.1 uncultured Campylobacter sp.
AAATTTACCCGTAAATTTATATGAAAAGATAGATTTCATCGATTATCGCCTCCGGTAAATGGTCGCGGATAATGTAAAATTTGACAATAAATTTAGCGCTAAATTTTATGCACAATCTTACAAAAAAGGGAGTTAATGGAGCTTGTTATAGAGCTATTTCTTGCGATCACCGCGCTTGCGATAGTGCTAAATATCGTCTTTAAAATTTTTGAAATTCCCACCATCATCGGCTATATCGTCGCGGGCGTGTGCTTTTCGCAGATCTATAGTCTAAGCAGTGTCGAAAACGCCCATATGTCCGAGCTGGCGGAATTTGGCATCGTCTTTTTGATGTTTACCATCGGGCTTGAGTTTAGCTTCCATCACCTGATGAGCATGAAAAAGGACGTGTTTTTTAATGGCATACTCCAAGTGCTTGGCACCGGTATTATTCTAGCGCTCATCATCGATCAAGCTTTCGGCGGAAACATAAAAACCGTGATGATTATCGGGCTTGCGCTCGCGCTTAGTTCGACGGCGATCGTGCTAAAAACGCTCAACGAAACAGGCGAAATCAACCAAAACTACGGGCGCAAGGTGCTTGGCATCCTGCTCTTTCAAGACCTCGCTGTCATTCCCATTTTACTGATGATTGACATATTCGGCTCGACTGACAATACCCCCGTGAACTATCTAATCTTAAAAACCGCCGTAAGCGCCGCCATAGTGGTAGTGATCCTTTTCGTGCTCGGTAAATTTGCTTTTAACCGCTTCCTCTACTACGTCGTAAGGACAAATTCTAAAGAAATTTTCATCGCGACCATCCTTTTTACCGTCGTGGGGGCTAGCTTTTTGGCGCATGTTTTTGGCTTTTCATACACGCTGGGCGCATTCATCGCGGGTATGCTCATCGCAGAAACCGAGTATAAACACGAGATAGAGGCCGATCTGACACCGTTTCGAGACATACTGCTGGGACTTTTTTTTATCACGATCGGCATGCAGATAAATTTTGAAGTCATCGTCTCGCACTATGGGCTGATCCTGCTCGCTATTATCGTTATAATGGCGCTTAAAACGGTTATGATTTACGCGATCTTATTTCTCTCGACCGGCAAAAGGATAGCGCTAAAAGCGGCGCTATCGCTATGTCAGATAGGTGAGTTTGCGCTTGCGATCTTTTCGCTGCTGATGAGCCGCGATATGCTAAGTAAGGAAAACGGGCAAATTTTAATTACAGTCGTAACAGCGACGATGATTTTAACGCCGTTTATTCTTAAAAATTTAAACAAAATCGCCAACCGTTTCGAGTCTAAAGTTGAAAAGCTCGAGGATGAGGAGCATAAAACTCAAATCCCGCCGATGAAAAATCATATCATTGTAGCAGGCTACGGCAGGATAGGACAGGAAGTGGTGCTGCGCTTGAAGGATCAGGGGCTGCTATACGTAGTCGCCGAGAGCGATTTAGAGCTCGTGGATCTGGGCAAATCGCGCGGAGAGAATATATACTTTGTAAATATAATGCAAAAAACTGCGATAGACGAGCTGCATGCGCGCGATGCGTCGGTCATCATCCTAACGATCGCAAATCAGCAAAAGCTCGACATCGTCGCTAAGATGCTAAACGGATCTAATTTAAAAGCAAATATCATAGTGATGCATACGGGTGCCGATCCACAAAGCGAGCTGCAGAGCGAATACGGCGAAAATTTTATCTTCGTAAAAAAGGAGAGAGTAGTAGCCAATGCGCTTTTACAAGAGGCGCTGAAATGCAAGCTAACGCAGTAGCCTTGAGCGTTTAAGATCAAATTTAAACGCATTTGCTATGCCTAAAATCTCCACGCTCTTTATTTTCTTACTTCTATACTCAGCTAATTTAAAGCGTTTTAATGAACGTAGATAAATAGATATATTTAAATGGTGGGCTTGCAAATTTAAAGACGCAAAGTGCTCTGCTTTGGATTGATTTAAATTCTAAATTTAAGCTGTCATTCCACAGCAAAGGGATACTCCGACAAGGAGCTGATGAAATATATTTGAGCGATAAAGTTATTTAAAAATTCGTTTAAATTTTACTAATTTCACTCTTTTATCTCTTTATAAACGCTTAAGTTGCGTGCTAGGCAAACAAGGGTAGTAATAACGGACACAGGCGTCACTGCTAGAAGATAAAATAAGCCAAAAAATAGCCCTATATCGTTAGATTCACTACCGCCGCCGGCAAGCCATAACGCTATAGCCATAATGGGATAATACAAAACCAATGTCACAATCGCAAAATTTTCTATCGCGAAAATCGTATTGCTTTTTTCGGGATTTTCTACGAAAAGTTTGCTGTATCTGCGCTTTGAAAAGAAAAATATAATCGTGCAAATGGCGCTAACTATAAATGCCCAGTGTAATTCGTACGAATCTGATAAAAATAAAATCAAAAAAACCGTTGTTGCAAAACTCACGAAAGCAAATCTGATCAAACGGTGAATTTGATATTTTTGCTTTAAATTTTTTGCAATTTGTGCTAGAGCTTTGCCGTACTCCAGCGCTTCCTTTTTGCTTTTGGATAGATTCTGTTTCAAGGCTCGCGTCATTAAATTTTTGCTCAAATTTAGCGGCTTCATCTTGGGTAGCTTGCGCCTCGCCGTTTGTTTTGTTAAAATTTTGCTCGCCGGAAATTTTATCAGCGACCGCTCCGCCGATTTTTGTCTGCGATTTTAGTGCCGGTAAATATACGGTCTCATCGGCGTCAAATTCCGGATTTGCGTTATATGTTATTATCGCCACCGGAATAGCGATAAAAATAGCGGGTATAATCTGACGTGTATCCCAGTCTATGTGATATTTTATCTGTAAATAAAATCCGATTAAAGCATAAAGGACGTAAAATATCGCAGCCACATGTATCCATATAAGCATAAAGGCCTTATCTGCATCACTAAATAAAAGCAGGGCATATTTTTTATACTTCAGCCTGTTTAGGCAGACGAGTATATTTATCGCAGATAGCGCGAGCATGCATAAAAACGACATTATGGGCGCATCATGTACAAACATAAGAAACACGACGATATAAATCAGAAAGGTCAAAAGCATCCCGAAAAACAGATATCTACAAAAGCGAAATCTATCGTAGCTTTTTAAAATTTCTTGCGGAATTTGGCTGATGTCCGCGGGGATTTTGTCTTTTTGCATTTGCATTTTTACCGCCTTTTTCGATTATTTTAACTCAAATTTTGCTTTTTTACTCCGTAGCGTTTTAAATTTAATGAATCGAGCTTTTTGACTTGCTTCTTTTTTGGCAGACAAGCGATCCCGATTTCACATTAAATTTTAAAAGCGAATACTTACCGGCTCTTGCAATTTTATCGATAAAATTTTTGGCAGGCTAAATTTACGCTTCTTTTCTAGCTAAATTTAGCTTCAAAATTTATCTTGCTCCATTT
>NZ_CALIMQ010000035.1 GCF_938045535.1 uncultured Campylobacter sp.
AGCAATGAATGCCGTGTATAAGACGACGGCTGCTGGTATCACGCCCGTGGCGATGGAATTTTTAGACGCGCTGTGCATAGCCGCGGTCGAGGAGAAATTTCATAAAGGTTTGCCGAAGGGCGCGGGCGCGATTTTGATCTGCGAAACAGACGGCAATTTAGAAGCAGTGCTTTTGGAGGAGCTCGCGCTCATAAAAGAAATTTTTGTTCAAAACGGCGCGAGCGACTTTCGCATCGCAGAAAGCGAAGAGGAGCGTGCGGGCATTTGGTTTGCGAGACGCAACTGCTCGCAGGCGATCAATATCTACGGCACGCTTAAGCTAAATGAGGACATCACCGTCCCGCGCTCGCAGCTGCCCGAGCTACTGCGCCGTATCGCGCGCATCGGCGATAAATACGGCGTGCGCGTGCCCTGCTTCGGGCACACGGGCGACGGCAATGTCCACACCAACGTCATGGTCGCCGACAAAAAAGATGAAGCTCAGGTGCGACGCGGACATGACGCAATCACCGAAATTTTCAAAGCTGCAGTTGATCTTGGCGGTACGCTCAGCGGCGAGCACGGCATCGGACTAAGTAAGGCGGAATTTATGCCATTAGCTTTTAGCGCAGCAGAGATGGAGCTATTTCGCGCGATCAAAAGGGCGTTCGATCCAAAAGGTATCTTAAATCCCGGAAAAATGGGGCTTTAAATTAGGATCGTCATCCAACTTCTACGGTGATTTGAAATCGATTTACCCCGCTTACCCCATCTAAAATTTTACTTTCTTACAATATGCCTGCTTAAAATTTATCTTGCTTGCAATTTAGCTTATTTACAGGCTACTTCGAGTTAGTTTTAAGCTTGGTCTACCCATTTACAGATCGATTTTGCTTGCTTTGCAATGAATAATTTTACTTGTTTATTGATAGATTCCCATTCCCTTGTGAATTGATTTTATTTACTTCGCAAATTAATTATCCCGTGCGATCTTCTTCGGATATTTTTGCCATATCAGCTGTGATTACATAGCTACTCGCTAGTTTGCGCAATTTTTTCTCTTTCAACGATATATAATTTAGCACCATAATTATGATGAAATCCCTATATCGCGATGGATAAGTCTATGACAAGTCAAAATTCTGTCAATAAAATCCACAGCATAGATTAAATTCTAAACTTCCAAGATACTGAAATTTTAAAATCACTATCCATCGCCATTATCGCAATATGCGGAATCTCAGCAATAAAATTTAAAGACAAAATTTCACGAAATTTCATAAAATCCCATAAAGCTCCGTCAAATTTCTAAGTTAATTTCGATCCCGCCGTGTTATCATCTAGCTAGCCCTGTCATCTATTTAGTAGCATTAGCCTCGCTTGCATTTATTTTATTCATCGCAGCTACTACGTTGCAGCTAAACTCAGCTCCCAGCTTGCAGGCTTTGTCGTAGTAGATCATCGCCTTATCCAGATCCGGCTCGCCAAATTCCTTCTTTGAATACGCTAGCCCGACCCTCTGGCATCCCTCTGCCAAAGCAGCATCGCAAGATTTGAGGAAAAACTTAAGAGCGCCCTGATAGTCTTTTTCTTCGTAGCTAGCGACCGCAGCATTTAAGCAGCCCTCGCCTAGTCCCAAATCGCATGATTTGGCAAAAAATGCGAACGTATTTTTCTTATCGGCATTTTTATAAGAGATTATCGCGGCGTTGTAGCAAGCTTTGGCAGCTCCCAGCTCGCACGCTTTGGAATAAAACCGCGCGGACTTGCCCTTATCTTTCGTAGTTTTATATAAATTTTGCTCGTCGTAATACAAATCCCCTGCGATAGCACAGCTATTTTCTAGCCCCGCTTCACAAGCTTTTTCAAACGGCTTTTTTGCTGCCTCATAATCGCGCTCCTCAAGCAAATACGCTCCATAGTCTTCGCACGAATTAGCCCTACCGACGCCGCATCCGACAAACGAGACCCCTTGCGGGAAAAATATCTGCGCGAGCAAGTAGACTGCTACGATTAGTGCGGTAATCGACGCTAAAATTTTCATTTTTGCTCCTTTTAAATTTTAAAAATAATTATAGCAAAAAACGAGGGGTAAAATTTTAATTTTTGATAATAGCTGTGAAATTTACGGCGAATTTTTGCAAAATTCCTATCAAAATCCCAAGCAAAATTTTTGAATAAAATTTTAAACGGAGCTTTGAGCGGAATTTTAAAAAGGCAAATTAAAATTTTACTTGCAAGATTATTTTTATGGCTGGCTTGCCTCAATTTTTACTCGCACCGTCTATGCGGCATCCACGGCGCCTGCAGTATTTATAATAGGACTAAAACGTATTTAATCCTTGAGGTCTTAAGCACCTGCAGCCTCTGCAATGGCGATTTATTAAAGCGGATTTCACGCGTAAAATATTTTTGTTGCATACGAAGCCCGCGATTAGCATCTTGCCGCGCCATAGAAAATTTTTGAAAATTTCGCATTGCTGCTTAGAAATTTTAAAAAATTTTACGCCGCCAGCCTTTAAGTTTTATCTTAGAAATCGGCTTACCTATGCCAAAATCGCAGGCATAATGCGTCTTTAGGCGTTTTGGCTCAATACCCAGGATTCTTAGATCGCACCACTTA
>NZ_CALIMQ010000036.1 GCF_938045535.1 uncultured Campylobacter sp.
TGTTCGTACGATTGTTGAAACTGTCACTTACACAGACGGAAAAGAGACAGGCCGTGAGGTGAAATCAAACACAATCACCACTCCAGCAGTAGATGAGATCGTTGAAGTAGGAACTAAGAAAGTAGTAGCTCCAGTAGTTACAACGAAGGAAGAAACAAAGACAGAAGAAGTTGCCTTCCAAACTAAGGAAGTCACAAATTCTGAACTTCCAGAAGGAACTCAATTTTTGCGATGAAGATTGGTATGATCTATTGCGATCCTTGTGGCAAGACTATAAATTTTCCTTTGAATCTTTGCAGAGTTTGTAAATTTTTAAGATTTTTCAGCGCGCTTGGAATTTTATTGATTTTTGGATCGAGCTTGTCTTGTAGCTGGATTTGGCTTAGTACTGCGGCTAAATTTTACCATTTTAGGTTCATCGATCAAGCCTTTTACGCCGAGCCGATTATTATATGTAGCCTAATTTTGATATCTTAAGGATCACGACTATAAGCTCTTAAATTCCATCTCCAGCTGCTTGCGCCAGTCTTGCAGCGAGCGCTCTGCGCTAGCGGCGTATTTTTCGATAAGTGCGTCCGTTTTATTTAGAAACTCAAATAGCTTGCCCTCCCACACGGCGGGGTTTAGGTTGCTTTGATGCATCGTTTTGATGTAAACCAGCTCCTTACTAAGAGCCTCAAGCTCGTCTAGATAGCTCTCGCGAGCGCTTTCGTCGCGCAGCTCTAGCCGCACAAGATCTCGCAGTTTGTCCTCCAAAATATCGCAAAATTTCATATACCTTTGCGAGCTAAGCTCGGGGTCTGCGGCGTCTGCACGCGCGGAAGCCTTTTGGACCTGAAAATACACGAGCGCGCCCACCGCAAGGGCGACTGCGAACATCAAAGCGAAATTAGCCATTTTTTCTCCTTAAGCCATCCAAGCCCACGACCGCGAGCCCGAACCAAATTAGCGAAAAGCTTAAAATTTTGTAACTCTCAAGCTCCTCGCCGTAGATAAATACCGCGATTAGCATGCTCATACTAGGGCTGATGTACTGCATAAAGCCGATCGTGGATAGCGGCAGATACTGCGTGCTTACGGCGAAGGTAAGAAGCGGCAAAATCGTAATCAGTCCGCTTGCAAACAGCAGCGCGCTGTTTACGTTAAAGCCGAAAGCGCCGCTTCCTTTTAGCGCGCAGTAGATCAGAAACGCAAGCGCGGGCAGCAGCATCAGCGCCGTTTCGCAAAACAGCCCCTCAAAGCTAGGTACTTTTACTTTTTTGCGTATGAGGCCGTAAAATGCAAAGCTAAGCGGCAGCACGAGCGAGATTATCGGCAGCCTGCCTAGCGCGTAAATTTGCACGCCGATCGCCGCAAAGGCTAGCAGAAGAGAAAGCTTAGCCGCCGCGCTTAGCTGCTCGCGCAGAAATAAAGCACCCAAAAGCACCGAAAATAGCGGATTTATAAAATATCCGAGGCTCGTTGCCAAAATTTGATCGGAATTTACCGCGTAGATATAAATGCCCCAGTTCGTGCTGATAAGTAGTCCTGTACAAAGCAGCGTGAGAGCGATTTTAGGGGTGCTAAGAAGCCGCGCGACATTTTTTAAGCGGTGTGTAAAGCAGAGAAAAACGAGCAGCAGCAGGAAGGACCAAACGACGCGATGCGCTAAAATTTGCACCGCATCCACGTCCTTTATGAGCTTGAAAAATATCGGAAAAACGCCCCACATAACAAAGGTGGCAAGAGCAAACATTAGCCCTTTAGTGCGGTTTTCTTCCATAAAATTCCTTCCAAATTGCCTAAAGGCGCTATTTTAAGATTTTTTGGGTTAATAAAAGCTTATTTGGGTATAATCGCGGGATTTACGAAATTTAAGGAGGGGCTATGAGCTGGAGTAGGACATCGTGGAAAGATTATAAAATTTTACAGCAGCCGATCTATCAGGATGAAAGTGCGGTGCAGGCCGCTAAAGAGCGCCTTTACAAGCTGCCGCCGTTAATTTTTGCGGGCGAGGTTCGCAACCTAAAAGCCGAGCTCGCGCGCGCCAGCGAGGGCAAGTCGTTTTTGCTTCAAGGCGGCGATTGCGCTGAGAGCTTTAATGATTTTAGCGCGAATAATATCCGCGATATGTTTAAGGTAATGCTTCAAATGGCAATAATTCTTACTTTTGCAGCGGGGCGCCCCGTCGTGAAGGTAGGTCGTATCGCAGGGCAGTTTGCAAAGCCGCGCAGCAGCGATTTCGAGGAGGTTGGCGGCGTGAGCCTGCCTAGCTACCGCGGCGACATAATCAACGGATTTGAGTTTAACGAAGCGGCGCGCAAAGCAGATCCAGCTCGCATGATTGAGGCGTATCATCAAAGCGCTTCGACGCTGAATCTGCTGCGCGCCTTTTCTCGCGGCGGTCTTGCGAACCTGCACGAGGTGCATAAGTGGAATTTGGGCTTTTTGAAAAAGGGCGAGTTGGAGGCTAAATTTAACGAGCTCAGCGATGAAATTTCGCGCACGCTTAAATTTATGGAGGCGTGCGGACTGAGTGCCGCTAACTCTCCGAGCCTTGCCGAGACGGTGCTTTACACCTCGCACGAGGCGCTGCTGCTGCACTACGAGGAGTGTCTGACGCGCATCGACAGCACCAGCGGCGATTGGTACGATTGCTCGGCGCACATGCTTTGGATCGGCGAGCGCACGCGCGGCGCGGACGATGCGCATGTGCATTTTTTAAGCGGTATCAAAAACCCCCTCGGCGTCAAGATCGGCCCAAGCGGCACTGCGGATGAAATTTTGCGCCTTTGCGACAAGCTCAATCCGCAAAACGAAGCAGGCAGGCTAAACGTCATCATCCGCATGGGCGCGGATAAGATCGGCGCGAGGCTACCGCAAATTTTGCGCGAGCTAAAGCGCGAGGGCAGGGCGATCCTATACAGCATCGATCCGATGCACGGCAACACCGTCAAGGCCGCCAACGGCTACAAAACGCGCGAGTTTTCTAAAATTTTAAGCGAGGTTCAGAGCTTTTTTGAGATCCACGCTGCGGAGGGCACGCACGCGGGTGGCATTCACCTTGAGATGACCGGTCAAAACGTCACTGAGTGCACGGGCGGCTCGTTTAACGTGACGCAAGAGACGCTAAAGCAGCGCTACGAAACACAGTGCGATCCGCGCCTAAACGCAGATCAGGCGCTGGAGCTTGCGTTTTTGCTCGCCGATAATCTAAAAAAGGCGGAATAATCCGCCTTTTATCGCGCGGGAATTCTATCGCGGCTTGGAATTTAATCGTAGTTTTGGGCATTTTGACGCAAGTCGGCGCTACGACCGCGCTTTGCGCTTTAAATTTAATCGTAGCCTGGCGCGAGCGATTTTAAATTTACGCGGCTCTAAATGCGGCGGCTTCGGGCGCAGTTTCGGAGCGACCGAAATATAGACAATTGAAAATTATGGCTCGCGCGAAAACGTAATCTGCGTAAGCCCGCCGCCAAAATACGAGCAATTGAAAATTTTGCGGCGTCGCGCTGCCATAAAATTTCTTTTTGCAGGGGCTTTGAAAACTTCTTGGCGGCTAAATTTAGCCCCGTGAGCTCGCGGCTTAAAATTTTAAATCCGCCCTGTATGGAATTTTAAAATTTGCGCCGCCGTGAAATTTTAAAATTTAGCGCTAAATTTACGGCCCGCGGAATTTCATCTTTAAATTTCGCCGTGTAAATTTTGATCGCTCGCTGCTGTGGGCACGCCGCTTATCTGTGCATGTTCAAGCTAGCGGCAGACTAAGCGGTAAATGTAGCTACGCAAGCTCGCCTCCCTCTTTTTGCACATAGCAATAGAGAACGCCGCGCTATCTGCGGTATTCGGCATAAGTACGGTGCAAAAGCTCTTGCTTGAGATGGGCGCGACGAACGCACGCCGCCGCGGCGCGTGTTTCATTGGCTCAAGAACTTTCGCTTAATCCTTGATGATGCGATAGATTAGGCGGAGTAGACTTCGTATCCGTTTAAAATTTCAGAGCGCTATTTCGCCGTGAAATTTTAATAGAAAATCTATGCTTCTGTCGCTAAATTTCGGGTCGAAATTTTACCTTTTGAGTTTATGTCGCCTCGCCGCTATAAAATTCCATGTCTTAAATTTAAAGCAAAATTCTGCGGCGCGGTGAAATTCCAAAATTCCGTCGTGCAAAATTTATGCAGAATTTACGCGGAGTTCTTGCTACCGTGTGCTGCTTCACTTCGTTACTTTGAGCGCGGCTTATTAAGTTTTAGTGCGACTACGGCGATTGCGACGTTTGCGTCGTGCGTGATGCTAAGGCTTGCGGATTTGATATGAAATTTTTTACGGATTTTTTTACGGATTTTTAAATGCGGCGCGCCCAGGGCGTCTTTGTAAATTTTGGCGTCTTTAAAGCCGAATTCCGCGCCGATGCCGGTGCCTAGTGCCTTGCTAAGCGCCTCTTTGGCGGCATAGATGCCCGCGATACTTTCGTCGCGCAGCGCGGAGGAGCGCTCGGATTTTTTCAAAATACGCTTTAGAAATTTCGCGCCATATTTTGCGCGCAGCGCCGCGATCCTGCGCACTGCGGTTATGTCCGTGCCGATCTTTATCACGGACGAACGCCCCGCGGTTTAAATTTAATCACGATTGCAGGCTCTCTTTAATCTCGATGTCGATGATCTTATCGCCCTGTCTGATCGCGTCTAAAACCGCTAGGCTGGGCTGATCCACGATTTGTCCGAACACCGTGTGCATGCCGTCTAGGTGCGGCTGTGCGCTGTGGCAGACGAAAAACTGGCTTCCGCCCGTATCGCGCCCCGCGTGCGCCATCGATAGCGCGCCGCGCACGTGCTTGTGCTTTTGGCGGTCGCATTCGCACTTTATGCGCCAGCCGGGACCGCCCGTGCCGGTGCCGCGCGGGCAGCCGCCTTGGATTACGAAATTTGGGATCACGCGGTGAAAATTTAACCCCTTGTAAAATCCGCTACGCGCAAGGCTAGCGAAATTCGTAACCGCCTGCGGGGCTTCGTCACCGAAAAGCTCCAGCTTCATATCGCCCTTTTCGGTTTTGATAATGGCGTATTTATCGCGCGCCAAAGCCGCCGCGTCGATGTCGTAAATTTTTAAGCTTTCCATTTTTTCTCCTATGCGATGTTAGTGTAAACTGCCTGCACGTCGTCGTCATCCTCTAGCCGCTCGAGCAGTGCGTCTATGTCGCCCAGCTGCTCCTCGCTAAATTCGTGCTTTTCGTTGGCGACGAATTTTAAGCTTGCGCTGATGATCTCAAGCCCTATCTTTTCGATCCCTTCGTTTAGAGTGCCGAAGCTTTCGTATTCGCCGTAGATTAGAAGCGTCTTTTCGAGCTCGCCCTTGTCGTTTTCAAACTCGTTGATCTCAAGCTCGCTAAGACCGAAGTCGATGAGCTCAAGCTCCAGCTCCTCAATGTCGCGGCTCGGCAGCTTGGTCTCAAAAACGGCCTTGTGCGAAAACATAAATTTTAAACTGCCGCTCGGCAAAAACTCGCCCTTGGCTTTGTTTAAAATCGACTTTACGTTCGCGACGGTGCGGGTTGGGTTGTCGGTGGCGCATTCGATTATTAAAAGCGCGCCGTGTGGCGCCTTGCCGTCGTAAAAGATCGTTTTGATATCGGCGCTATCCTTACCGCTAGCGCGCTTGATAGCCGCGTCGATGTTGTCTTTGGGCATATTTTGCGCCTTTGCCGTGGCGATCGCGGCGCGCAGTTTGGAGTTCATCAGCGGATCTTCGCCGCCCTCTTTCGCAGCCATCGTTATGGCCTTGCCCAGTTTTGGGAAAAGTTTGCTCATCTTCCCCCATCTAGCTTCTTTTGAAGCGCGTCTGTATTCAAAAGCTCGTCCCATAAAATTCCTTAAAGCTTAAATTTAAAACGGGTGATTATAACGAAAAACCCTTAAATTTCAGGAGCGGGCGTTAAAATAAAATTTATTAAAAAGTAGTATAAGTTTTGAAATTTTAATCCAAAGGAGAGACCCATGGCTTTGAAACAAAGCGTAAAATTTAAGGCGCAAAATATCCACTGCGAAAACTGCGCGAGGACGATCAAAAACGCGCTTAAGGACGATTTCGGCGAGATCGAGGTGGACGTGGCAAGCGGAGTGGTGAGTTTAAGCTTAGATCCGCGCGACGAGGCTAAATTTAAAGAGGAGATGGACGATTTGGGCTTTAGCGTCGTAGAAAAGCTGTCCTGCGAAAACTAACGGATGTCAAGCAAAATCACTCTAAATATCGTCGGGATGAGCTGCGTAAACTGCTCCAATGCGATCGAGCGGGTAAGTCGCAAGATCGAGGGGGTGCAGGAGGCGCACGTAAATTTCGCAAACGGCAGCGGCGAGTTCGTACTTGCTGATCCGGCGCTTGAGGAGACGCTAAAAGCCAAGATCAAAAAGCTGGGCTATGATATCGCCGTGGATTACGAGGATTTGGAGCGCAAAAAGCGGCGCAACCTCAAAGCGGCGCTATTTAGGCTTATTCTCGCTCTCATTTTAGCCGCGGCGGTAATGGCGGTGGAGATGAGCGGGTTTTTGAGCTTCGTCCCAAAGGCGCTACTTTGCGCGGCGATGGCGTGCGTGAGCCTATTTTACTGCGGCAAAAACTTCTTTTATCACGCTTACGGCTCTCTGAAAAACAGAAGCTTCGATATGAACGTGCTCGTGGCGATGGGAAGCTTTTTTGCGTTTGCTTATTCGCTAACGGCCGCGGCGTGGGTCTATACGCACGGCGCACAGAACGAATTTACCAATCTTTATTTCTCGTCCGCCTCGATGATAATCGCCTTTATTTCTCTCGGCAAATACCTAGAAGAGCGCAGCAAGATGAAGGCGAACGACTACATCAAGGGGCTAATCGATCTAAGCCCTAAAACCGCGCTTTTGATCAAAGACGACGGCACGATAGCCGAAGTGCGCGCAGAAGCGCTAAAGCCGGGTGATAAGGTGCTCGTAAAAAACGGCTCGCGCATCCCTTGCGACGGGCTTATCGTGGAAGGCGGCGCGCAGATCGACACTTCGCTCATCAGCGGCGAGAGCTTGGCGGTTTATAAAAGCGTGGGCGATGAGGTAAATGCAGGCTGCGTCAGCACCGACGGCGTCATCTACGTGAAGGTGACGAAATTCCCGCATCAGACGCTGCTTGCCGAGATTAAAAATCTGCTAAACGAGGCGGGCAATAAAAAGATGCCGATCGCGCGCTTTGCGGATAAAATTTCAAATATCTTCGTGCCCGCGGTGATTTTGATCGCGCTTGCTAGCTTTATAGCGTGGATGGCGCTTGACGGGCGGCTCTCATATGCCGCATCCGCCGCTATCTGCGTGCTTATCATCTCCTGCCCATGCGCGCTAGGTCTTGCGACGCCGATTGCGATCGTTTGCGCGATCTCAAACGCCGCAAAGGCTGGAATTTTAATTAAAAATCCCGAAATTTTAGAAATTTTAAAGGACGCGGACGTCGCGGTTTTCGATAAAACAGGCACGCTTAGCAAGGGCGAAATTTCGGTAAGCTTCAGCGATCTGAGCGCCCAAGATCTCTACTCTCTAGCAAGCGCGCAAAAGCTTAGCGAGCATCCGATCTCAAAGGCGATCGTAAAATTTGCCGAGCTGAAATTCGGCGAAATTTCTAAGCTTAACGGCGAGTTCGAAAGCATCGCGGGCAAGGGGATCGTCGCTAAAAATCCCACCGGCGAAATTCTTTGCGGCAGCGCGGGCTTTCTGCGCGAGCGCGGCGTAGATGCGGGCGTCGAAATAGAAGCAGAGGAGCTTTTAGATAAGGGCTTCGGCGTCGTTTATTGCGCGATAGGCGGCTCGTACGCGGGCTTTATCGCATTTAGCGACGAGATCAGAGCCGAAGCGCGGGATGTAGTGCAGGCACTGCAAAAAAGAGGCGTAAAAACCGTCATGCTAACGGGCGATAACGCCAAAACGGCAAATTTCGTCGCTCGCAGCCTCGGCATCGACGAGGTAAGAAGCGGAGTGCTTCCAAGCGGCAAATATGAGTTCATCAAATCCCTGACGGACGAGGGCAAGCGGGTGCTTTTCGTGGGCGACGGCGTCAATGACGCACCAAGCTTAAAAGCCGCTAGTATCGGTGTCGCGATGAACGGCGGCAGCGACGTAGCCAAGGGCGCGGGCGACGCGATCTTTATAAAAAACGACCTTGCAAGCGTGCTATATCTATTTCGCCTATCGGAAGCTGCCATGCGGACGATCAAGCAAAACCTCTTCTGGGCGCTGTTTTACAACGCCGTATGTATCCCGATCGCGGCAGGCGCGCTATATCCAGCGCTTGGCGTGCTTTTAAAGCCGATGTACGGCGCTGCAGCGATGTGCTTTAGCTCCGTGACGGTCGTGTTAAATTCCATCAGATTAAAATTCGCTAAATTTTAACGCGACGGATTTTGCGCTAGACGCGGAATTTTGCGCGGCGAAATTTTAATTTACTCCGCGCAAAACGCGCAAAATTTTATCCCGCGGCTAATCGCGCGCGAAATTCCGCGGGATTAGCGCTGCTTGCAAAATTTTATCTTGCGATTAATCTGGCGTAAAATTTCGTGAATTCCG
>NZ_CALIMQ010000037.1 GCF_938045535.1 uncultured Campylobacter sp.
CTCTCAAACGCCGAGGGCTTTTCAGGCAAAAAAATGAGTTCGTAATGCGAGCGTTCCACTTCGCAAAACTGAATCATTTTTCTGCCAGCTTCATCTGAAAAAATTTAGTAAACATTTGTTGTTTCAATTAAAGCCAAAATTCAAAGTAAAAATAATTTATTTTCATATTAAAAGAGCAGCCTTTTAGAACTGCTCTTCATCATCACTACTATGAGTTTTTAATCTGTAAGTCATTGTCGCTATGAACTTTTAATTTAAAGATTTAATTTTTTCCTCAATATCTCTAATTTCTTCTCTTATCTTTTTTATCAAATGCTGTCTTTTTACTTTCTCTCTTGTTAAAAAAATTCTTTTTTCTTCTACATCAGATAATTTTATTGCTTCTTTTTGTTCTTCTATCTCTTTTAATTTTGAAGTTGGATTATCTGATGTAATTACTTCTATAATTTCAGTTTCTTTGAAGTCATCTTTTTTTTGCCCTGTTAAAGTTTTTACAGTTCTGTTAGATAATGCCAAAACTTTTTCAGGCTCTTCAAGTCCCTTAGTTTGATATTTTAAGTATAAGGAATATTTTCTTATTGCTACATTTGCACTATCCCTATCTACACCTAATTTTTCTATCCATTTTCCAAAAAATCCATTTCCTTTATTTGAAAAAATTTGATTGGCTTCAAATATTGCTTTTGAATATTTAAAAATATGTTCCATTGATTTTTCCTTATGAAAAGTTATGTCGTTTTCATACTTTATAAGTTTTTCTTTTTCAATACCTGATATGTCAAGTTCCTCATAATTTATATTATAAATACTTTCAATTTTTGCAACTGCTGGAACTTTTTTACTATTAATTTTACTAAGATTTAAATTAAATTTTTTACTCATCTTATACCCTCTTTTTTCATTATTTCTTCTGCTAGGTTACTATAATCTTTTGCTCCGTTTGAATTTTTTGAATAATCAAATATTGATTGATGTGTAACAATACATTCAGACAGAGCTACATTTTTTCTTATTATACTTTTTAATAAATAATCTTTATATTCTTCTTGTAACTGTTCCTGTATTTGATCTGACAATGCTGTTTTCTCTTTTCTAATTAATATAATTCCTGATATGTCCTTTCCTAATCCTTGTGTAAAATTAATCGTAGCATTAAGTCCTAAAAGTTCATTTATTCCAGGTAATATTACAGGATAAACACTTGAAGTATAAATTGCTGAAGTTGTATAAGCATTAAATGCTGGAGCTGTATCAAATATTACAACGTCATAATTTTCTGATAAATTTTCTAAAAAATTATTCAATAATTGGTAATAATATGGTCCTTGATTTTTTAATTCTTCCATATCTTTTTCTGCTTCAGAGCCTGCACTTATTAAATATAAATTTTCATTTAGCATTTCAGGTTGGAAGCCATTTGCTCTTTCAATCAAGTAATCTCCCAATGAAAAATTTAATTCATTTACATTTACTCCAAAATTTGTGGAAAGATTAAGCTGCGGATCTGTATCTATTGCCAAAGTCTTTAACCCTTGTTTTGCAAAATAGTGTGCCAAATTGAAAACAGTTGTTGTTTTACCACAACCGCCTTTATTATTTACAATTGCTATTTTTTTCATAATATCCTCCCTGAAATATATTTATCCTTTATTTTCAGTATAACATTATTTATGAAAAAAGCAAATTTTTTGTTTGTCAGTCGTGACTGACAAACTGAATATATAATAATTTTCCCCTATTATTTTTTTATAATCAAATCCTCCGCTAACTCGATTATTTCTTGTGTAAATTCATTTTCATCAATATCATAAATAGCTTTTAATTGCATGTTAATATTTTTTATCTCTTCTATTTTTTTGGGATATTTTTCAGTTAATTTTTTAAATTGTATCTTATCTTTTAGTCCTGTATATATCGCTTCCAAATTTTCTATTGCTTCTGTATTTTCATTAATTTTATCCCAAATTTTTTCAGGCTTATTTTGCTTGCGAAGCTCGTCTTTTAAAGCTTCGATCTCTTTGGCTAAAATTTCATCGCTTAAATGCGCGCGCGAGCCAAACTGCGGGATCTTATGAAGCGGTTTGCCCAAGCGCACAAACTCCTCATTTTCCTTCTCAAACTCGCCTTTAAGAGCTAAGAATTCTTTTTCGATAAAATCGGAGTCAAGCTCTTTATAGCTGATGACCTGCGGTTTCATCGCGGCTGCGTGCATGCAGAGATTTTTTATAAGCTCCTTCGCACCCTCCGCAGTTTGCTCGCTGTCGCAAGCTGCTGCGATGATTACACCCACGCGGCCGTTTGAATGCAGGTAGCCGTTTACTATGCCGTTTGCACCCGCCTTAATCGTCTCAAATCTTCTAACGACCAAATTTTCGCCGATCGTAGCGATCTGGCTTTTTAGATGCTCATCGAATTTAACGCCGTCGATGATGCTGGAATTTAGCTCATCAATGCTGCTAATGCCCTTGGTTTGGATATGTAGAGTGGTATTTTTAACTAAATTTATAAAATTTTGATTTTTAGCCACGAAGTCGGTTTCGGAATTTATCTCGCTTATGGTGGCGATCTTGTGATCCGCGCTCACTTCGACGCTCACTAGGCCCTCGCTAGCTAGGCGATCGGCTTTTTTAGCAGCCTTTCCTAAGCCCTTTTCGCGAAGCAGATCTACGGCCTTATCCATATCGCCGTCTGTTTCAACTAAAGCCTTTTTGCAATCCATCATCCCCGCTCCGGTGCTTTCGCGGAGCTCTTTTACCATTTGCGCGCTGATTTCCATTACTCTTCGTCCTCGCTTACGTCAAAATCCTCTTCGCTCATCGCCTCGGCTACGACTTCCTCTTTCTCCTCGTCGCTGACGGCTTCGCTCTGCTCGACATCCTCGCTCGCATCTTGATCGCGAAGCGCCTTGCCTTCGTTGATCGCCTCAGCCATCTCTTGGCAAAAAAGCTGAACTGAGCGGATCGCATCGTCGTTGCCCGGAATCGGGAAATCGACTACGTCCGGATCGCAGTTCGTATCCAAAGGCGCGATAACCGGCATTTTTAGGCGATTAGCTTCTGCTACGGCAATCTTTTCTTTAACTACGTCGATGACGAAGATCATATCAGGAAGGCCCTTCATATTGCGAATGCCGCCTAGATAAAGCTCGAGCTTCTCTTTTTTGCGGCGAAGCATTAGCGCCTCTTTTTTAGTTAGTAAATTTATCGAGCCATCCTCTTCCATAGTCTCGATTACTTCGAGCTTGCGGATCGATTGCTTGATAGTGGAAAAATTCGTCAGCATGCCGCCTAGCCATCTGTGGCTCACATAAGGCATGCCGCATTTTTCGGCGTACTCTTTTAGCGTCGCGCCGGCTTGTTTTTTGGTACCTACGAAAAGTATGGTTTTACCCTCGGCAGCCGCGTCGCGAACTATATTATAAGTGTAGCGGAAGTAGCGGATAGTTTTTTGTAGATCTATGATGTAGATACCTTTTCTCTCGCCGAAAATGAATTTTTTCATCTTCGGATTCCATCTGCGTGTTTGGTGTCCGAAATGAACGCCGCACTCTAGCAAATCTCTCATTGTTACCATGAGTTTTCTCCTTGTGGGTTGCCCCGAAATTTAGTTTCTTCCTCCGCATCCGCCCGTAAATCTGCTCTAAATTTACAACTAAATCAAGGATTGATGCGTGTGAAATGAAATTGGAATTATATTTAAAATTTTATTAAAATAAGCTTGATTGTTATGCGATTTTACATAACTTATATAGTGTTTTGTTTTTATTCTGACGCATGCAAATTTGCTTAAGATTTCACAACAAATACCCCTTCTATCTAAACAAATTTACAATTAAAATGCATGAATTTTAGATTAAATTTTATTCATCACAAACCCGCAGAAGCGCCCCGTGACGCCGTCTCTGCGGTATGAAAAATGCCGCTCGCTCTCGAAGGTGCAGCGTGGATCGAATTTAACGTTTCGTACCCCCGCAGCTGCGAGCTCATCGCGCAGTGCGGCGTTCATATCGAAATGCCCCTGCGTTTTGTAGCGCTCAAACTCGCCCAGATCAAGCCCGCCGAGTTCGTAGTTTCGCGCCTTGATATTCGCGCCCACGAATACTTTCAGCTCCGCAGCGACGCAGCCAAAGCGCTCGCTCATCAAATTTATCGCATTGGTGCAGATCCGCCCTATCACGCCCGTGCGCCCCGCATGCACCGCAGCAACCACCCCGTGCCGCTCGTCCGCGATCAAAACGGGCGAGCAGTCCGCTACCAGCACGCACAGCGCCACGCCGCGCAGATCGGTCACGAGCCCGTCGCAGGGCGGGATTTCATCGCTACCTGTGCGTAAAATTTCAACTTTGTTTGAGTGGATCTGGCGCATAAATTTTAAATTTCGAGGCTCGATACCGAGCGCAGCGGCTAAAATTTCGCGGTTTTGCGCGACGTTTTGCGGATCGTCGCCCACGTGATCCCCTAAATTTAAGCTCGCATACGCTCCGCCGCTTACGCCTCCTTCGCGCGTGCTAAAGCCCCCCAGCACACCGTGCCCGTCCAACACAAACTCAAGATTTTCTCTGCAAATTTCGATTTTGTCCATCATGCGCCGCTTAATACAGGCTCAAAATTTTATCTACCGCATCCCACGAAAGCCCCTCTTTTTCGCCCTCGGCGCTATCATCACGTGCCGTGTCCATACCGCAGACAGGCTGTCCACCGGCAAAACGTAGCTGTGCCGCGACGTATCGCGCAAGCAGATCGGTCTCGATATTTACGCGGCGCCCGATTTTGTATGATCCAAAAAGCGTATCCTTAAACGTGAGCGGGATGATCGTAAGGCGAATGGCGCAGCTTTGCGCTTTGCTTTTTAAATTTGCGCCCAAAAAGTTTGGATCGCGAACGGAATTTGAGCTGCTAGAATTTTGCCCGCGCGAACCTGCGCCGCTAAAATTTGAACCGAGCGGGCCTTTGCGGTCTTTGTGAATAAAATTTCCGCCGCCCTCAAGCACTTCGTTGATCGTTAAGCTCACGCCATCGATCGCCACCGAGCCCTTCGGCGCTAGCAGCGGCGCTATATGCAGCGGCGCGCGGATAAAAAAATCGACGCCGCTTGCGAGCTTTGAAATTTTATAAATTTCGCCCACGGCATCGACGTGCCCTTGGATCAAATGCCCGTCTATGCGATCTCCAATCCGCATCGCAGGCTCAATATGCACCGAGCCGTGCAGGTTTTGTGCGGCGATGACGCGTGCCGTTTCGCTCGAAAGCTGTACCGCAAATCCGTCCGCAAAAAGCCGCGTCACGCTCAGGCACGCGCCGTTTACCGCGACGCTATCGCCGAGCGCGGGGCGGTATCTCGCGCGCAGTCGCAGCAAATCGCCGCTAAAGCTCGCGACCTGCGCGATCTCTCTGATCAGTCCGTTAAACATTATGAGCCTTTGGAATTTTTACGTGATATTAGCGTAGAATTTTGAAATTTAAGGTTAAGCGAAGCTCGGCGAGCGCGAAGCCCGCCGAATGAAGTTTGAAATTATTTTTTAGAAACGATGAAATCGGCTAGCGCTTCGATCGATTCGTCGTTGAGCGAAGCTGCTTGACCTTTCATAACGCCCATCATACCGAATTTTCCCTTGCCCTCGCCCAGAGTGCCGTCTTTGTAACCTTTTAGGCTAGCGATGATATCTTCCTTGCTTAGGGTGTTTAGCGCAGGTACTTTGCCGCCAAGATAAGGCTTCTCGGCATTGGCTCCGTGACAGGCCACGCATTTTTTATACAATGTAGCGCCGTCTGCGGCAAACGCTGCCGAACTAAACGCCGCAACCGCAGCACATGCAATAAGAACTTTTTTCATTCCTATCCTTTCTTTTTAAATTGTGGGTGCAGTATAATCAAAATTTAGTAAATTTCGGCTAAATTTTTGCAATTTGCGCTAAAGAGGCGAAATTCTATCTACTGCAAACTTTAGCGTAGAGGCTCAAAGCGGAATTTATGCTGTAAAATTTTAAGCGAATTTCGCCTTGCCCCTTAAATTTCAATCGTAAAATTTCGCGGCGAAATTCTACGGCGAAATTTCATCTAGATGTCAAATTCCATCGCGAAATTTTGCGCAGAATTTTAAAATTTCGCCGCTTTACTTTATGCGCGAAATTTCGCCTCTTTGCATCTTATAAATTTTATCTGCGGCGCCGAAGTATTTATCATCGTGAGAGATCGCAAAGATCGTGTATCCGCGCGATTTCAGCTCCGGCAAAATCCGCTCGTAAAACTCCGTGCGAAACTGCGGATCGAGATCGGCCGCAAACTCGTCAAGCATCAAAAATTTTCGCCCGTCCATCAGCACGCTTACGAGCGCTAGGCGCTTGCGCTGCCCGCTAGATAGGTTCGTGGTGCTAAATTTAGCCCCTTTTAGCTCAACCTTATCCTGTAGGTGCGTAAGCGCTAGCCACTCGCGCGCGATGTCCGCATCGCCCGTAGCGTAGTCGAAGAGGTAAAAATCGCTGAAAACTGCGCTTATATTGTTGCTATAAGCGCGCAGACCAGAGGGTTTAAGGGTCGCGCCGTCGGCTAAAATTTCGCCCGCTTGTGGCGTATAAAGGCCCGCTAAAATCATAAAAAGCGTCGATTTTCCGCTGCCGTTTTCGCCGATTAAAAACACCGTCTCGCCTGCATTTAGCTGCAAGTTTACCCCCTTGATGCCGAATTTCCCGCCGGGATACGAAAAGCTCACGTCTTTAAGCTCCAATCTGCGCCACGGCTGCATTTGCGCAAGCTCGAAGCCCTGCACGAACGGGTCCAAGTTTAGCTCATTTATCTTTGCGTAGGCGATCTTGGCGCGCAGCACGCTAGGAAGCGAGAATATGAGCATCATCAAAGGCGCGCGCAAAAAAAGCACCGTAAGCGCGATCGTTACGGCGTTTGCAAGCTCCGCTTTGCCGCCGCTGAGCCCAAAATAAAGCACAAAGCCTACGGCGCCTAGCATCATCACGTTCATAAAATTACTCGCAAACGCGCCGTAAACCTCGGCTCGAAGCGAGCTTTGGCGTAAATTTTGCGCGTTTGGCAAAAAGTCGTTTTCGTATAGGCTCTTTGCTTTGGCTAGGCTTAGCGACAGCTCCTTATGCCCCTCGATCGCCGCGGCGTAGTTTTTATACAAAACGTCCTCGTTTTGGCGGTACAGATCGTAATTTTGCATGACTTTTTTCATCAAAAAACGATTGAAAATCATCAGCGCGCCGATCCAGACGAATAAAAACGCAAACATCATAGGCGCGATGTATAGCACGTAGATGCCGCAAAACAGCACGATCATCGCGCCTTGAATGAGCTCTGAGATGCGCATAAAGCCCTCGGTCAGGCGCGAAATATCGCTGGAAAGGGAGGCAAGCAGGTTCGCCTTCGACGCAGCCTCGATGCACTCGAACTTCGTATCGATGATCTGCTTGATGATCTTGGTGCGCAGATCGAACACGAAGTCGTTTTCCATCTTGCAAAGCATGATGCGACTTAGCACCGAAAGCAGCAAAAATAGCGCCAAGAGCGCGAAAAATATCGCGATGATGCGCCCGCCTCTTTCGGCGCCGTCAAGTAGATATTTATTGATAAAGCTTAAAATCAAAATCCCCGAGCCGCTGTAGATAGCGTTTAGCGCGAGCATCGCGAGGATTTGTTTGGTATATTTTTTCATCTTTCGCCCCAATGAAATTTGAGCGCAATTGTGGCAAAATTCGCTTGAAAAAACGGTTAAATTTTAAATCCGTTCTCATTTCGCAAATAAAATTTTACTCGGGCTGCGTAAAATTCCGCCGTAAATTTATCCGCTTTTGGCGCGCCAGGAGCGATAAGCCCTATTTGTGTTTACGCCTCTGGCAGAAATTAGCAGATAGGATCAAATTTGACGGATCGTAAAATTTTGAATCAAATTTAAAAACCTAAAGCGGCAAAGCGCAAAATTTTAACTATATTTTTAAATTTTATAAACTTTGCCGGCTCTGCTAAAATCCAAATTTAACTCTAAGTATCGCCCTTTTTGTTGCGCTCCGTGATAAATTTAGCTAATAAATTTATCTCCAATTTACTCACTTCAAATAGCGCCGTGATTTTCTTTTCGGCTAGGTCTAAATTTTTGTTGCAAACAGCTTTGAAATATCTACGCAACTCGGCGTAATCGCTTGGATTGCTGATCATAAAATTACAAAACAAACCGTTTTTGCCCTGTAAAAATATCATATCAAAAACGCTATCGACGCCACCTCCGAAGTGAAAAATGATCTGGGGCAAAAGCACCATGCAGATCGTCGCTAAAATTATAAAAATAGATGTCGCTACGGGCAGCACTACAAACATCGCCGCCATGATAACGACAAGAAATATTACGCCTGTTTTACCGCCGACGCTATCTAGCCCGTAATGTATCGGAAGCGCATAGGATACTGTTTTGTGAAGCTTTCGTATTTGACGCGGCGTAATTTCCGCAAAAATTTCGCCGTCAATTATCTTGACGATTTTATCGTTGTAAAAATAGACATAAGCGTTTCTATAGAAATT
>NZ_CALIMQ010000038.1 GCF_938045535.1 uncultured Campylobacter sp.
AAGCCTATCATCTTATCCGAAGAGAAAAATCCATTTCATAACGGAAAAATGTTTTTAGAAAAATCATTTTTAATAAAAGAGAATCAATTTTTTGTGAATTATGCCAGACCTGATTATATAAGTTGGTATATTGAGCTTAACAATAAAGAAGATTTAACAAAAATCAAACCAGTTTTCTTCATTAAAATCGCCGATTAGATAGAGCTTAGAGATGTGCGCCGTATAAAAACTATGGCCGAAATTTTTTATATCGTGCTCATCGATAATGGTATTTCGCAAAATTTCATAGTCGTAATATCTTTTAAAATAATTTATAGCGGCATTTTGAAGCAATTCTTCGTTGCTCAGAATTCTATTCTCTTTTAGACAATATCCCTTTTGATATTTGTAATAGCTAAAAATAGTAACTATGCAGGAGCCTTGCGAAGCGGAATAATCCGGCACGATGCGAATAAACAGGGCGCAGAAAAGTAGCGCCGCGGCTAGGATTTTAAATTTAAGTTTGTGAAATTTCATAACTATCCTTTAAATGCCGCCAGTGAAGCAAACGCACGCCTCGCCGCTCCGTTAAATTCATATCTTCGCTCCGCGTTCATCGCCCCGACCTTTTAAATTTGAGATAAGCTTTAGCGACGCTCAAAGTTTTTCTACCCGCGCCAAAACCCCTTTGCGTCGCTAAATTTCATATCTCGCGCTAGCCAATTTTCAATCGCCGCAAGATTTAAATTTTGGTTCTTGCAGCGCTTAAATTTTACTCGGCGCGGCGCCAAAAATTTCAGATAAATTCTAAAGCCGCGCCTTAGTTTTATGCCCGCAAAATTTAACCGCACCGTAAAAAGTCGGTCTGCCGCGTAAAATTTAGCGGCGCGGCGAAGGGGGAGCCCGTCTCATAAAGCGGTGCCGCATAAAATTTAGTCGCACCGCGCCAAAGCTCGTTATTTCTTCGGCTTGCTTAGCTCATAGCCGAAGTGGATCTTTTTGCTCTCGCCCGGCTTTAGCTCAAAGTCCCAGCTAAGCAGTCCGTCCTTGCCGAGGCTGCTCTGCTCGGGCGAGTTTTTCAGCGCGACCTTTACGTCTTCATGCGTCGAAACGGGCACTCGCTCTTGCAAAACCACGTTCCACGCGCGCTTGGAGCTATTTTTGATTTCGTAATCCCAAGCCATGGAATTTTTACTTTCGCCGCCGAAAAATGAGTTTTTCGTGAAGTTGTTCGCCTGCTCTTTTTTGACTTCGATCAGACTGTTTTTACCCAGATATGCCGTAGCCTCTGCGTTTGCGGCAAAGCCTAGATGCACGAGCCCGATCTGCACGCCGTCGAGCTTTATTAGCGTTTCGCTCTCCTCTATGCTTCTTTCGGGGATAAATTTAGCCCGCACGTAGGCTGCCTCGCTGCCGTAGCCGTCGATGAGTAGATCAAATTTCGCATCCAGGCTCTGCTTATCGAAGCTGAACTCGCCCGCCTCGCCCGCCTTGAGGCTTACGCCGCTAATTTTCCACACCTTTGAGAGCGAGCTTTCGATATTCGAGCCCGTCCTCGCATACGATGATCTAGCCTCCGCCGCAGGCGCCCTCTGCATATCCGCCACCTCTAGCATCACGTCCTTTTTATAAGCCGCCGCGGGCGCCGGCTTTGCAGGCTCGCCCTCGTACCACGGGTAAAAGGGCTGCGGCGCGGTCTGCGAGGAGTATTCGTAAGGATACAGCGCGATCGTCAAATTCGCTAGCTCGGCGTTTAGCGGATTTTGCACCGAGAGCTTTTGCGCGACCTCGATTTTGCCGCTTGCAAGATCGGCAGAGAGCTCGTTGTGCGTGTAGGCGCTTACGTCAACGGGGTAGTTGATCTTAACGAAGCTCGGATCGCAGCCGAAGTTCGCGTTTAAGCGGCGCTCGTTTTTGATCACGTATTTTGAAATTTTCTCTTTGAGCTTTCCGATTTGCTCGTCCGTTTTTGAAATTTCGCCCGCTACGAGCAGGACTTCGTCGTAAACTTTTTGCGAATCTGTCTTTAGGCTCGCTAGGCTTCTATCTTTTAAGCTCGCGAAATCGCTTAAAAAGCGCTGCTGCGCCTTAAGCGCGACCAGGCGGTCGCTTAGCTCGCGCAGGCTCTTTTCGTCCGCCTCTTTTTTGGAGAATTCCGCGTTTTTCACGGGCTCGCTCTCCTCCAAAGACAATTCGCGCACCTCGCAAGAGCCCGCGATCTCGATGCTGCGTATATCCAAGTACTCCGGCACATTCACGCTGAAGTTTGATTTTTGCGCGCCGAAGTTTTGGTGCAAGAAGGCGGAGTTCGCGTAGATCTCAAGGCTATTTTCCTGCGCGCTCAAATTTACGGCAAGCGCCGCAGCTGCGCTTAAAAGAACTATTTTTTTCATTTTCGCTCCTTAAAAATTTTACGTAATTGTAACGATAAATTTTGATTTTTATGCTTAAAATTTAGAGCGAATTTTAAAAATTCCGGCCCCGGTGCTCGCTTTGAAATTTTAAAATTTCGCCGCAGTAAAAACTCCGCCGCAGAGGCTAAAATTTTATCGCTGCTAGCGCCCATTAAGTCCTCTCGCTCTCGCAGTCTAAGCGATAAAATTTAAATTTACGAAGCTTCTATTTCGAGTACGAGCTGTGCTCGTCCGCGAAGTTAAACCGATAAATTTTAAAATTTTGCGTAGCAAAATTTCTGAAACTTTAGGCGAGCGAAGCAATGCGAAGGAAGCGCGAGGCGCTTCCTTCGCGAGAAATAGTGAAGCTCCTCATCGCAGCGGTGGCTTAGCCATCGCGCGAAGTTAAACCGATAAATTTTAAAATTTTGCGCAGCAAAATTTCTGTAACTTTAGGTGGGTCGAGGGAGCGAAGCTCCCCGTCGCAAGGACGAGCTGTGCTCGTCCGCGAAGTTAGGATTAAAACGGATACGTCAAGCAGCAGACCCTGCCGACCTTTTCGTTATAGCTGACGTCGAGCTTCAGATCGTATAATTTGCTTAAAATTTCGCTTTTTATGATCTGCTCGGCCTTGCCGTATGCGACCTCGCCGCCACCTTTTACGAGCGCGACGTATCCGCCTAAAAGCAGCGCGAAGTCCGGATTGTGCGTGGCTAAAACGACGGTGTAGCCGTTTTTTAAAAGCTCCTTCGTGGCGCGGAGGAATTTGTATTGGTTGGCAAAATCTAGCGCCGAGGTCGGCTCGTCGAAGATCACGATCTTAGGCTCGCTGCAAAGGGCGCGCGCGATGGACGCCATCTGCCTCTGGCCGCCGCTTAGGCGCGTGATGATCTTGTCTTTTAGGTGCCAAATTTCAAGCATTTTCATGTAGCGCTGCGCGAGCTTGTAGTCGTTCTCGCTCGGCTGCGAAAAGATACCTATATGCGCCGTGCGCCCCATCAGGACGTATTCAAAGACGCTGTAGTCGTACTCGCAGACCTCGCTTTGCGAGACGTAGCCGATGATCTCGGCGCGCCCTTTGGCGCTAAGGCTCGCCATATCCTTGCCGTCAATTGAAATTTTACCGCGCAGAGGCTCAAGCGTGCCGCTGATTAAATTTAAAAGCGTCGATTTGCCCGCGCCGTTTTGCCCCAAAATCGTCAGCATCGCGCCCGCTTCGAGGTTGAAATTCACGTCGCGCAGCGTTAGAGGGGCGGATTTTACGTAGCCGAAGTCTAAGCTCTCAACCCTAACCATTTAGCTTCCTTTTGTTTTTAAGCAGGATGAATATAAAAAATAGCGTGCCGATAAAGCCCGTAAGCACCCCTAACGGGATCTCGCTTTGATTTATGCTGCGCGCTACGTCGTCTACGATGAGCACGAAGATCGCGCTTAAAAATATGCTCGCCGGGATCGCCTTGGTGTTGCTCACGCCCACGATCATGCGCGTTAGATGCGGCATCAAAAGCCCCACCCACGCGACTATGCCGCTGATACACACGCTGCTTGCGGTTAGTAGCGTCGCGCAGACGATGATGATGCCCCGCTCTAGCACGACGTTTACGCCGAGCTTCGCCGCGGTCGCATCGCCCATGGATAGGACGTTTATGCGGTAGCTCATCAGCACCAAGATAGCGATACAAACCCCCATCACGGGCGCTATCATCGCTAGCACGGAGGGATCGACCTTCGCGAGGCTTCCTAACTGCCAATACACGATGTCTGCAAGCTTCGTCTCGGGATCTGCCATAAATTTTAAAAATCCGATCAGCGCGCCCATCAGACCGCTTACGATGATGCCCGCAAGCACGAGCATTATGGTGGCGCTCGAACGCAGCGCTCGCGTAATCAGAAGCGTAATGCAAACCGCCGCGAGCCCGAAAACGAAAGCGAAAAGCTGGATCAAAAGGATATTTAGATCAAGCAGTATCGCGATCGCCGCGCCCACGCAAGCCCCCGCGCTCACGCCCAAAAGATCGGGCGAGACGAGCTGGTTTTTGAAGACGCCCTGATACGCCGTGCCGCTGATGCCAAGCGCCGCGCCCACGAGCACTGCGGCGATGATACGCGGCAAGCGCACCTGCATGATCACGTTATGGACGTTTTGCGCTACCTCGCCGCCGCTAAGCGCTTTTAAAACCTCGGTGATGCTTAGGCCGAAGCGCCCTATACAAAGCGATATCGCGATCGTCGCGATCGTCGCCAGTATCAGCAGCACGAGCATAAATTTAAAATTTTTCATACCTTCCCTTGCTTTAAATTTTATCTTTTGCCTTAAATTTAATCTTTGAAATTTCGCTTCATCGAAACCCGCTTAAAATTCCGCTTTAAATTCCGCCCTCCGGCTCGTAGCAAAAGGCTTGCAGTAAAATTCCTTCGTGATAACTCCAAGATCAATATTTCAGAAAAGATCCGATGAAAATTTTAGCCGCCTGCAAGATTTGTAGTGACGTCCTCGCGCCCGTGCGGTCTCAGCCGAAAATATTTGCAGGCGCAGCATAGACGCGCTTTTGTCGCGCCGCTTCAAGCTGCGAAACGCAGGACTTGACAGCAGTGCCTCCGCCTCGCACGACATCTTCTACCGATGATGACGCAGAGGCTGCAGCGACTTTGATTTATACATCTAAATCCTTAAACAGATGTGGCATTTTAGCACATATCATATTAAATTTTTATGATTTCGGCTTTCATATACGTGAGCATACGTGAGCGAATCTAATGGCGTGCAGCTCGTGGAATAAGGCCTTTAAGCGAAATTTCGCTTGCAGATTTCAGATGAGAGCCTACGAAATTTACGCTGAGATGGAATTTCATCCTTTCGCGAAAGATAGACTTAAGCTTGATGGCGGAATTTTGCCCGGCTAAATTCCGCCGATTTAGCAGCAGACGCAGCGCGCGGCGAAATTTTACGTAGGATTTGAAGATTTGATTTAGAATTCCACGAACGGATGCGGCGCGAAAATTTTATCTTTATTTGACCTCGGTTTTTGCTAGTCACTTAGTCGTAGAATTTTGCTAGCCGTTTGGATGCAGGATTTTATTTGCCCGCAAGGGGTTAAATTTTATCATGAAATTTCGCATCGCTTAACAATGCGATGCGAAATGAATCCGTCCGTCGCTACTGCCAGCCTAGGGCTTTGCGTTTTAAGCGCATGTCGCTTACCATTTTTAGCGCGAGCGCGACCGGATCGGTATCTACGTGCATCACAGAGCCAAGCGCCCGCCTGGTGCCCTCTTTGAAAAAGTGTATGACGTTTGCGGAGCCGTGGATTTGATACTCGACGCAGTGATACGAGTCGATGCCCATTAGGCGGAATCCAAGCGAGGCATCGACGCCCTTTTCGTTCGCCCACTCGGGAGAGGTGAAGGCAAGCGGCAGCTCGTAGAGATTTTTGTCTAGCACCCCTGCGATACCTGCGAAAATTCCGCTGGAGCGGGTGTTGTCGATGCACTCACCCACGTGCCATACCGGCGGAAGCTCATCTTTTTCTAAAAACGCCCGCAGCGACGCGCCTGCTTTTTTATACGCGCTTTTTTGGCAAAAGCCCAGCTTCATTAGCGGGAACGACGCGCAGCCGTTGGTTAGGATTAGGACGTTATTTTCGATTAGGGTTTGTGCGACATCTATGATAGCGCGCTCATAAGGCACTTTAGGATTGGTGCAGCCGACCATATTTACGATGCCTAAAATTTCACCGCTTTTTAGCGCGTGCGCTAACGGCTCCATGCCGCCGTAGTGTTTATGGACGAATTCTACCGAAAAGCCCACTTCGGCCTCGACTTCATACGGCGGGATATATACCGGCAGTCCCTTGCGCTTTTCGTGAGATTGCAATGCGCGGTCTAGAATTTTACGCGCCAAATTCCTAGTCTCGGCGATATTGCTATGGTGATGATCGTAGCCTATATGCTCGGCTCCGGGAAGCCTAGCTGATGAGCTTGTGGTAACGACCTTGGTCTGGAAGCAGTTAGCTACATCCATTATCGCAGGATAGACATCTTGGACATCGGCGATCCACAGATCAAGCGCTCCCGTGCCTATGACAAGTTCGGCAGTTACGGCGTTTGAGAGCGGTACGACGCCCCAGTTGCGATACATCGCCGATAGCCCAGAACAGCACACGCCGTAAAATGCGATCCCCTGTGCGCCTATTTCACGAGCCTTGTCTTGGTACTCCTTAGAATTTCCGATCTCCACTATTAAGCTTACTAGTGTCGGCAGATGCCCATGCACGGCGATATTGACCCAGCCTTTTTTAAGCGCGCCCATATTGCTTTTGGAAGTTACGCGATCTCCTACGCCAAATAGCGCATCCGTAGCGATATTCGCAGCTACTACGCCGGTGAATGTAAAAGCAAGCCCGCAGCGCAAAAGATGCTGCATCACGCTGCGCCAGTCTCCGTCCGTGCCTACACCCGTTCGGTGATACGCCTCAAAGACTTCGTTATACGCACTAATCGGCAAGATATCCAGCTTCCGCCATACCTCTTGACGCTCCTTGGGTGCGAGCGCAGTGATGGTTTTATACTCGCCGCTACTTTGCGAAAGGTCTGTCAAAAGCGTATCGGCAAGCTCGATCGCTACCTCTTTTAACTCTCTGCCTTCAGTTGGAATTCCAAAGGCTTTGGCGGTATTGATGATTTTGTATTCGCCTATGATTGGCAGATCTAGCTTGCCCTGTGCCGCCCATTTTAGCGACAGCAGAAGCTCTCTGGCGTGCGCGCCGTGTTGAGCTACGCCCGCAGCTACTTGGCGCAGTAGGTTGCGCGATACGATGAGATCGGCGTCCGCACCGCAAGTGCCGCGATCGGCCTTTTTAGTAATTTTGCAAGGTCCCATATTACAGATCTTACAGCATACTCCGCTAAGTCCATAACTACACATAGGCATCTGTTTATCAAAGCGATCAAACGCCGTATCTACGCCGATCTGCTCCATCCTAAGCATCATTTCACGCACGGCGGGATCGGGGGTTTTCTCAAGTACTTCTTGCTTTGTAGGGAAGGTCTTTTTGTATTCAAGCAACGCCTTCATATAATCCGCCGTAAATTCCGCCTCGTGAAAATGCTCGAAAAGATTGCCCTGCGCGTCTTTATGTGTGTGCGGACTAGCCTCTGCGGGCACTAAAACTTTTGGGATGCCGTGCTCGTCAAATCCAATAATCGCGCGATGAGAGTGGGGTTTGTGATCATGGCAATGTTCGTCGTGCTCGTATGAGCAGGCGGCGGAATCCTCGTCGCGCTGCTCATGCGAAGACGCCGCAGAATTTGCGCCGTATTCGTGTAAATAGGCTGCGAGGTTTTTTTCTTGATCGTGTGGATGGGGCGCAAGATCTTCGTCGTGTAGATGCGAGTGAATTGCGAAGCTATCGCTATGTTCGTGCGAACAAGAGAAGTGGCCTTTGCTGCTTGGGCTCTTTGCAGGATTTGAGATGGAATTTGTCAAAGAATCAGCCATGGAATTTATTGTAGAGTTTATTGCGGATTTTTTAGCGTTGCCTGCGCTTTGAGTGCTTGAGTGCGCCGCAAAGTTCGTGCTTGAGGCAGAGCTTGCGCTATCATCGTAGCCAGACGCGGAATTTTTGGCTTCGCAGTCGCACTCGTCGCAGGAATTCCCACCTGCGGCGCGATTTTTAGAAATTTTGTCGCGAGCATGTGAGGCGGAAGTCATAGAATTAGCGGCAGAATTTTTAGCAGTGCTTGCACTTTTGTCGAAAACGGATGCGGCGGAGCTTTTGACCGCGTCTGCGGCAAAATTTTCCCCCTTATTCGCAGCGGAATTTTCATCCGTCGCAGCCTTCTTGCGTGAGCCTTTTTGTTTTGCGATTTTGTCGTTTGCCATGGTTGTCTCCTTAAAATTTATTTTAAAAATATGAACCACCTGGATGAGTGATTCATAAAACTATCGAGGAAAGGAGGAAACCATAGAAATGCCAACTATTAACCAATTAGTTCGTAAACCTCGTAAATCAAAAGTATCAAAATCAGATTCACCAGCACTTAACAAAGGTTACAACTCTCAAAGAAAGAAAGAAACTAACATTTCTTCACCACAAAAACGTGGAGTTTGTACTCGTGTTGGGACTATGACACCTAAAAAACCTAACTCAGCTTTACGTAAAT
>NZ_CALIMQ010000039.1 GCF_938045535.1 uncultured Campylobacter sp.
CGTTGTTTTCGATAGAATTCGAGAAGGCGTAAAAGATAGTAAATCGATTAAGCTTGATGAGGTTATAAACGAATCGATCTCTCACACGCTATCGCGCACGCTGCTTACTTCGCTTACGACTCTCATCGTCATCGTGATTTTATTCGTTTGGGGCGGCGAGATGATCCACGGCTTTAGCTTCGTGATGCTAATAGGCGTCATAGCAGGAACTTTCAGCTCCGTATTTGTAGCTGCTCCGATGCTGATTTTGTTTAAATTTAACGTTGAAAAGTACCGCGCGTTTTTAGCTGAAAAACAGCGCCGTATCAAAGAGAAAGAAAAGAATCGCGCCATGTATGAAAAAGGCACGGTGTAAGGATAAAAGATGAACTGGGGAAGGGTAATTTACATATTTTTTGCGCTGATGAGTATGACTACGATAGGCGGGTTTTTGTATGAGAAGAATGAAATTTTACTTTTCATAGCAACCAGCGTGAATGCGGTCTCGACGCTTTTGAAGGTAGGCGTGCGAAATATGCTAGCAGCTGAGCTTTTTGCAAGCTCGCTCGTAGCGGATCTGCATCTCATACCGGCGTTCGTTTTGATTGTAGTAGCGCCGGGAGATCTATCGATCGTGACCTCGCTTGCGATCGGCGCGCTACTTGCAAACTTTTTCTCGCTAATTTTAATAGCGATCGAGTCGGCAAAAACTAAAGACGAATTCTAGGAGCGCAAAATGCCTTACGATAGTAAAAGTATTGAGCTTAAATGGCAGAAAATTTGGGACGAAGAGGGAGTTTTCGAGCCTAAGGACGATTACAGCCTGCCTAAAAAATATATCCTTTCGATGTTTCCTTACCCAAGCGGCCGCATTCACATGGGGCACGTACGAAACTACAGCATCGGCGACGCGCTGAGTCGATATTATAGACTACGCGGATACAATGTGCTTCAGCCGATCGGCTTTGACAGCTTCGGCATGCCTGCGGAAAATGCGGCGATCAAACACGGCATTCACCCTAAAACTTGGACTTACGAAAATATTGATTATATGAAAAATGAGCTGCACCGCCTTGGCTTTAGCTTTTCGGCTCGTCGCATGCTCGCTACCTCCGATCCGCTTTATACGCGCTGGGAGCAGGAATTTTTCATCAAACTTTTTGAAAAAGGACTCATCTACAGAAAAAGCGCCGTGGTCAATTGGTGTGAGCACGATCAGACGGTGCTTGCCAACGAGCAGGTCGAGGAGGGCAGGTGTTGGCGCTGCGGCAACGAGGTCGTGCAAAAGCAGATGCCTGGCTACTACCTAAAAATCACCGCCTACGCGCAGGAGCTTTTGGATTGCCTAAAGCAGCTTGAGGGCAAGTGGCCCGCTCAGGTGCTTACGATGCAGGAAAACTGGATCGGGCGCAGCGAGGGTTTAGAATTTGACTTTAAATTTGACGAGCAAAGCAGCGCCAAACTTGGCGGTATCGAGGGCTTTAAAGTTTTTACGACGCGCCCCGATACGATTTACGGCATGAGCTATGCGGCGGTCGCGCCGGAGCACGAGGTCGTAAAGAGACTTTTGGATAATAATTTACTCGGCACCGAAGCTGCGGCGAAGGTGAGAGAAATTTTAAATCAAAGTCCACGAGAGCGCCAAGCAAGCGATAAAGACGGCGTGAGCCTCGGAATCAGCGTGCTTCATCCGCTGAGCGGCAAAAAAATCCCCGTTTGGACCGCAAATTTCGTCCTAGCCGAATACGGCGGCGGCGCGGTCATGGCTGTGCCTGCGCACGATGAGAGAGACTTCGAGTTTGCAAAGAAATTTAACCTGCCGATCATTCAAAGCATAGCTCCTAAAAGCGGCGATTACGACGCTAGCAAAGCCTACGTAGATAGCGGAGTTTTGGTAAATTCCGCGGAATTTAGCGGCATGGATAGCGAGAAGGCAAAAAGCGCCGTTATCTCAAAATTTGAGGAGTTAAAGCTCGGACGTCGCGTGGTAAATTTTAAATTGCGCGATTGGGGAGTGAGCCGCCAGCGCTACTGGGGCGCGCCGATCCCGATGATCCACTGCCCAAAATGCGGGCTGGTAAGCGAAGAAATTTCAAATCTGCCCGTAGAGCTTCCGCAGGATATTAAAATCACCGGTAAGGGCAATCCACTCGATACGCATCCTAGCTGGAAGTTTTGCAAATGCCCTAAATGCGGCAGCGACGGAGTGCGCGAGACAGACACGCTCGATACCTTTTTTGAAAGCTCGTGGTATTTCGCGCGCTATGCAAGCGACGAGCGGACGTGGCGGCAGCGGGCGTTTGACGAGCAAAGCGTGAATTACTGGATGAACGTCGATCAATATATCGGCGGCATCGAGCACGCGATTTTGCACCTTTTGTATGCGAGATTTTTCCAAAAGGCTCTTCGCGACATAGGCTATCTACGCGACGGCGAGCCGTTTGAGCGGCTGCTAACTCAGGGTATGGTGCTAAAAGATGGCGCGAAGATGAGCAAAAGCAAGGGCAACACCGTCGATCCCGATGACATTATCGAGACCTACGGCGCCGATACGGCGAGACTTTTTATACTTTTTGCCGCGCCGCCGCAAAAGGAGCTTGAGTGGAACGACAGCGCGGTAGAGGGCGCGTATAAATTTCTTGGTCGCCTCTACGATCGCGCCGAAAACGCCTACGCTACGGATAAAATTCCGCAGATCGACCACGCCGCTTTAAACAAAGAGGAAAAATATGCCCGCCTTAAAGTTTATGAGGCGCTTAAGAAATCACAGCAGGTTTATGAGAGCAGCTTTGCTTTCAATACCCTAATCGCCGCGTGTATGGAGGCGCTAAACGCCCTAAACGCGCAGAGTAACAAAGACGTATTTACTGAGGGTTACTTTGTGATCTTAAACCTGCTTGAGCCTATCGTGCCGCACATCTGCGCCGAGCTTAGCGAGAAGCTGTTTAAAAGACGAAATTTCGGCGAGCTACGAGTTTGCGAAGAGGTCTTTGAGAGCGATACGATCAAGCTTGCCGTCACGATTAACGGCAAAAAACGCGCTGAGTTTGAGGCGAGCGCTGGCTTAAGCGAGGGCGAAATTTTAAACCTTGCGAAGCAAAACTGCGTCAAATGGCTAGAGGGCAAGAGCGTCGTAAAAGAAATTTATGTCAAAAACAAGCTCGTAAATTTGGTAATAAAGTAGGCGAAGATGAGAAAAGCTTTAACCGTTTTTTGTTTGATTTTTTTAATCGGCTGCGGCTACAAGCCCGTTTCAAGGATCGCGAAAGAGACGATGAATGGAAGCGTATTTGTGGATGTGATGATGAGCAAGACCGATCCGCAAAACACTGTCGCGATCAAAGATGCAATCAGGCAGGGTATAGTCCAGCGCCTAGGGATGAGCCTTGCAGATAAAAACTCGGCGCAGACGATCGTAGTAGCGAGCATAAAAAGCCTAAGCTTTAGCGAGCTTTCATACGATCAGTTCGGCTATGTCACTAGCTACCGCGCAAATCTTGTCGTAAATTTTAGTACCAAGCTTAAAAACGGCGAGGTTTTCAGCAAGGATTGCGTGGGAGATTACGATTTTAAAGTTAGCCGCTTAGTCAAAAATAGCTACGATACGAGCTCGATCATTAGCGATAAGGACCGCTACAAGGCGATCGAAAATGCCTCCACGCAGGCGTTTGACGAGTTTATTTCGGCGCTTGCGATTAGGGGATTCAGACTTGAGCGGGCACAGCATTAAAGAATTTTTGCAAAATCGCCCGATTTATTACAAAAAAATCGACTATGAGCGCTTCCCGCGGGCGTATGCCGCCATTAAAGATAAAATTCCGCTCAAAAACGTCATTCAGATCATCGGCACCAACGGCAAGGGCAGCACCGGGCGGTTTTTGGCTAACGCGATCGCCGCAGCGGGCTTTAACGTCGGGCACTACACCAGCCCGCACGTTTTTAAGCTCAACGAGCGCATCTATCTAGGCGGACACATCGCGCAAAGCCCCGTTTTTGCGTTAAATTCAGGTGCTTCAAATTTTAAAAACGAGCAAAATTCCGCTTCGGCGTCAAATTTTACGGAAAAACAAAATTCCGCAAAGATGCAAAATTTTGCGAACAGAGAAAATTCCGCCTCTCAAATTTCTATTTCTAATTTGCAAAATTCCACCACGCAGGATTTTATCGCCACTCAGAATTCGCACGGCGAGCAGAATTCTGCCCTGCAAAGCTTCGTTTCTACCACACGAAATTTTTGTAGCGAGCAGAATTCCATCGCGCGAAATTCGATCGATACGCAAAATTCTGCTTCTACACAAAATTTATGGAATTCGCAAGATCTCAAATCGCCGTCTGAGCAAAATTTAAAATTCTCGCCGGAACAAAATTTTAAATCTCAGCTAAGATCAAATTCCAAATCCGCTCAAAGCTCGCTTCCCATTTCGCTAGGGCGCGATGCTACGGATGAGGAGCTTGATTTCGCGCATGAGTTTTTGCAAGAGAGCTTGCCTGCAGAGTTTAAAGATAGCCTGTCATATTTCGAGTATCTCACGCTTGCGGCGGCAGTGCTTTTTAGGGATTGCGATTACTGCGTGATCGAGGCTGGGATGGGCGGCGAGTTTGACGCTACGTCGAGCTTTGGGCGCATGCTGTCGCTTTTTACACCGATCGGCACCGATCATTTAGGCATGCTAGGACAAAATCTAGAGCAAATCGCCCACACCAAGCTCATTACGATGGATAAGGAAGCGATTTTAAGCGACGAGATGAGCGAGGTTCCGCTTCGTATCGCGCGGCAGATCGCAGAGCAAAAAGGAACTCATTTGAGGTTTGCAGCAGAGCTTTTAAGCAAGAGCGAGCGAGCGCAGATTGCGGAATTTTGCGCGCACAATAATCTGCCTAAATTTCAAATTTCAAATTTAGCCCTAGCGCTTGCCGCGATGAAATTTTTAAATTTGAAATTTGAAATTTCGCAGCTACCGCCTCTAAATTTATGCGGCAGGATGGAAGTTTTGGCGCCGAATTTGCGCGTGGACGTCGGGCACAACGAGCTTGCGGCGCAGCAAGTAGCCCGCGAAATTACCGAAATCTACGAGGGTAGAAAGATCGTGCTGATTTACAACGCTTTTGCCGATAAAGACGTAGCCGCAGTGCTGCGGACTTTAGCGCCCGTGGTAGAGCGCGTGGAGATCTTTAACTACGAGGTTGCGGATCGCGAAATGGCGGCAGAGGCGATAACCCGTGCGCTTGACGCGCTTAAAATTCCGCATTCACCGTTTCGCGGCGAGCTTAGAGCGGACGAGGAGTATTTGGTTTTCGGCTCGTTTCATTTGGTAGAAAATTTCATTTTATGGCTTGAGGCGCGCTGTGGCTAAAACTAAACTCACCCTAAGTGATCACTTTGGCACCAAGACGCTGTATTTTGGCGAAAATTTTAGATTTCAACTTAAAATTTTATCCGCGTTTTTTGTAATTTTTCTGCTCGTTCTGTTTTTTGCGATCTTTAAACTCGCGAGCGACCGATCAAATTTAAAGGAGCTAAACAAAACCCTATATGCCGAAAATCTCGCGCTAAAAGAGCAAAATATCGCGCTTGAGGGCAAAAATGAGGAGGTGCTTGCAAAGCTGGACGGACGCGAAGACGATGGAGGCGGGCTGGATAGTGATATCCAGGTAATGCTTGCGATGAATGAGATGAAAAAGGAGCGCAAAAAGGGCTCCGGCGCGCACATCGCAGCTAGCGAAAAGACGGCGAGCGCGATTCTTAGCGCTGTGCCTAATGGACTTCCGATGCAGTATCGCGGCGTTACTAGCCCTTTTGGGATGCGTACTCATCCAATCAGCGGCGTTATGAGGATGCACCACGGCATCGACTTGCGAGCGAGTGAGGGCACTCCGGTGTTTGCGACAGCAGAGGGCTTTGTGCAGTTTGCAGGCGGTAGTGGCAGCGGATATGGAATTTTAGTGATTCTATCGCACAATTATGGCTTTGAGACCCGCTACGGCCACCTTAGCTCCGCGGTCGTAACGCCCGGCTCTTGGGTTAAAAAGGGCGATCTCATCGGCTATAGCGGTAACACCGGCTACAGCACCGGCCCGCACTTGCATTACGAAGTTAGGTTTTTGGCTCAAAGCGTCGATCCTGCAAATTTTATGAGCTGGAACGCGCAGAATTTTAAAAATATCTCAACCTTGGAGCCTAACGTATCGTGGCAGGAGATCGCAAACGTCGTGCAGCACCAGATCGAAAGCCTAAAGTAGGGCAAGATGCAGGCTGAAATTTACGAATATTTTTTGCAAAACCAAAAAGAGCTTTTGATCTGCGAGGACGAAAAGGAAGCCGCGGCGTGCGAGCAGGTGCTTAAATTTATGGGCTACGCAGCCTTTTGCCTGCCCGATTTTAGAGCGAGCTTCGGCGAGGATCTGCGCAGCTACATGGGCGAGCTTGCGGGTATCAGCACCGCTCTTAGCGCTTTTTACAAAGAAAACGGCAAAAAAATTTTAATCTCGCCCGTCCGCACGATCCTAAACAAACTCCCCGCTGCAAGCCATCTGCGCCCGCTAAATTTAAAATTTGGCGAAGAGTTAAACTTAAGCGAGCTGAAAGAGGAAATTTTGCGCCTCGGATACGACGTGCGCGATATCGTCGAAAGTATGGGCGAGGTTAGCTTCCGTGGCGAAATTATCGATATTTTTTCGGTAGGGAGCGAAAGCGCGGTTAGAATTCTGCTCGACGGCGAGACGGTCGAGAGTATCAGGCGCTTCGACGTCGCGACGCAAAAAAGCGAAAGACAGGAGCTTGCGCAAGCCGAGATAGCGCCGTTTTTGGCAAATTTAAGCGAGGACGAGTTTGAGAGCGTGAGCGAAAAGATATCGCGCGCGGACAGCGACGCGTTAGCCCGCGATCTGGGCTCGCTCGGGTTTTGGTTTATTGACGGCTTCGTAGATTACACAGAGGCGTTTGATTGCGTCTTGCTGCACGAGATCAAAAAGGATGAAATTTTTTCCGAGCGCAATTTAGATTTTTTAGACGCGATCGAGGTATTGCCCGTGGCGCGCAAATTTAAAGACCTCGCCGTGACGCCGTCGCAGGAATTTTTTGAATTCCACCGCAGCGAGGCTATCACGCTGATCGCGCGAAACGACGCGCTGCTCGCGCCGTTTGATCTTAGTGGATTTAGCAATATCGAAATTTTACGCGAGGATTTCGTCGTAAATTTAATAAGCGCCGAGCGGATCATCCTTTCGCTAAACAAAGCGGCGCCTAAAAAGCGCGTGCGAAGATCGAGCCTGGCGCTGGATGAGCTGAACGTGGGCGATTTTGTCGTGCACGAAGATCACGGTATCGCTAAATTTAACGGGCTTGAGCTCATCGAGGTGATGGGGCGCAGTAAGGAGTTCGTATCCCTACTCTACGAGGGCGGCGACAAGCTGCTGCTGCCGGTAGAGTATCTAAATAAGATCGATCGCTACGTAGCAAGCGGCGGCGCGGTGAGCTTGGATCATCTGGGCAGGGCGAGCTTTTCAAAAATCAAGGAGCGCGTGCGCGAAAAGCTCTTCGCGATCGCTTCAAAGATCATTGCGTTGGCGGCAAAGCGCGAGCTCGTGCGAGGGCTCGTCATCAAAAACGAAAGCGCAGATTATGCGAAATTTTTAAGCGCAAGCGGTTTTAGCTACACGAGCGATCAGCAAAAGGCGGTGGGCGCGATTTTGGCGGATCTGCAAAGCGGCAAGGTGATGGACCGCCTGCTTAGCGGCGACGTGGGCTTTGGAAAGACCGAGGTCGCGATGAATGCGATCTTTGCCTGCATCCGCAGCAGCCATTCGGTGCTGTTTTTCGTACCCACTACGCTACTTAGCTCGCAGCATTACGCCACGCTTAGCGAGCGCTTTAGGGAGTTTGAAATTCCCGTTTTCAAGCTCGATCGCTTCAGTAGCGCAAGGCAAAAGAGTGAAATTTTAAAGCGCCTGCAAAGCGGCGAGGCGATCGTCGTAGTCGGCACGCACTCGCTTTTAAATTTAAACCCCGCAAATTTAGGGCTTATAATCATCGATGAGGAGCATAAATTCGGCGTTAAGCAAAAGGAGCGGCTCAAAGAGAAAAGCGCCGCCTCGCACCTGCTTAGTATGTCTGCTACGCCGATACCGCGCAGTCTAAATATGGCGCTAAGCTCGATTAAAAGCTACTCCACGCTGCTTAGTCCGCCGCAGGATCGCCTGGACGTGCGCACCTTCGTCAAGCAGTGGGACGAAAAGATCATAAAAGAGGCGATTTCGCGCGAGCTGCGACGCGGCGGGCAGATTTTTTACGTTCATAACCACATCGCGACGATGCAAAGCGCCAAAAAGAAGCTGCTTGAAATTTTGCCGAGCCTTAAAATTCTAATTTTGCACTCTAAGATCGACGCCAAGACGACGGAAGATGAAATTTTAAAATTTGTAGCGGGCGGATACGATCTGCTACTTTGCACCAGCATCGTAGAAAGCGGCATTCATATGCCGCGCGTAAATACAATCATCGTCGAAAACGCTGATAAATTCGGTATCGCCGATCTGCACCAGCTGCGCGGCCGCGTCGGGCGCAGCAATAAGCAGGGCTTTTGCTACTTTTTGATCGAGGATAAAACCGCTCTTACGCAGGACGCGCTAAAGCGGCTCGTAGCGCTTGAGAGCAACTCGTTTTTGGGCAGCGGCTCGGTGCTAGCGTATCACGATCTAGAGATTCGCGGCGGCGGAAATCTGCTCGGAGAGGCGCAGAGCGGGCATATCGAAGCGATCGGCTACTCGCTTTATCTAAAGATGCTTGAAGAAGAAATCGGCAAGCTGCTAAGCAGAAAGAGCGCCGCTGCGAGCGTGGAGCTTAAAATTTCGGTAAACGCCTTTTTAAACTCGGAATTTATCAGAGAGGATCGCCTGCGCCTGGATCTTTACAGGCGGCTTAGCAAGTGCGCAGAGGCGAGCGAAGTGCTTGAAATTTTCGGCGAGATCGAGGATCGCTTCGGGCGCGCGGACATTTACACTAAGCAATTCATCGACGTGATGATGATTAAGGTTTTGGCTACGAAGCTCGGCTTACGCGTGATTTCGAGCATGGACGAAAATATCTTAATCACCCTTGCAAACGGCGATAAGGTGCGATTAAAGGCGCAGACGCGCGATGATGACGACGTGATAAGCGAAATTTTGATCTATCTGCGAAGGGAGCTAAAAAATGCGAACTTGCGATGAAAATATCAAAAAAAGCGCGAGCAAAAGCGGGAGCGAAAAGTTAAATTTAGACTCGGTGAGCGGTTTAAATTTAGCGCCGCAAGCCGTCCTAAAAAGCGCGCAAAGCGGCGCCAGCGAGCAAATTTACTTTAGCGATTTTAGCGCGATTGATTGGCGCACGGTGCAAGCCACCGTCTTTCGCGCGAGCAAAAAGGCGCTAAAGATCGTCCGAGACATCGATTTTACTGATCTTGACGCACTCGTGGGGCTAGAGAGCCAAAAATCGGCTCTTATAAAAAACACGGACGCTTTCCTACGCGGCTGCAGCGCCAACCACGCACTTTTATGGGGCGAGAGCGGCTGCGGTAAATCAAGCCTTACGAAGGCGGTTTTTTCTAAATTTATCCCGCAAGGCCTTAAGATCATCGAGATCGGCAGGGATGATCTGGGCTATCTCGCGGAGATAATCGACGCGATCCGCGAAACAAATTTTAAATTTATCATCTTTTGCGACGACTTGAGCTTTGAGCTCGGCGAGAGCGGCTACAAGCACCTAAAGCCGCTACTTGAAGGCTCACTGGAGCGCGCGCCGCGTAACGTGCTGATGTATGCGACATCCAATCGCCGCCACATCGTAGGCGAATGCGCAAGCGATAACGACGCCACGCAGATAAGCTGCGGCGAGCTGCACCTAAGCGATGCGGCGAACGAGCGAATCAGCCTTAGCGAGCGCTTCGGGCTACAGCTAAGCTTTTACGGCGGGAGTATGCGGGAGTATTTGCAGATCGTAGATGCCTATTTTGCGGCTGCGCAAGGCATGAGCGCGGCGGAATTTCGCTTGAGCTTTGCTGCAAATTTAGACGAACTGCATGCAAAGGCGCGTGAGTTTGCGATGCTTCGCGCAAGCCGCAGCGGTCGGGCGGCAAAGCAGTTTTTCCTAAGCTTTGGCGAGGAATTTTTTGCAAATTTAAAAGGCGGCGGCAGATGAATACGGCGCGCGAATTTAAATTTGGCGTAAATTTTATCGTCGTGCTAGAATGCGCGCAAAAAATCGCCGCCGCCGCGCGAAGTTTTAGAAACTACGCTAGAAATTTTGGAGGCGCGAAATGAGCGCGACCGAGCTTTTTATCGCGCTTTTTCGCGCCGTGAAAATCAAGGATTTGCGCTGGTGGCCAGGGTTTGGAAGCTTTGAGGTGGTCGTGGGGGCGATTTTGATCCAAAATACAGCGTGGCGCAATGCCGATGCGGCACTGCAAAACTTGCGTAGCAAGGGGCTTTTGAGCCTAGAAAGCATCGCCGGGCTAGAGGAAGCGGAGCTTGCGCAGATCATCAAAGTAAGCGGATTTTATAATCAAAAAGCTAGGCGCCTAAGCTTGCTTTGCAAAGCGATAATCGCGGATTTTGGGGATTTTGAGAGCTTTAAATCAGGCGTTAGCCGCGAGTGGCTGCTAGCGCGCAAAGGGATCGGCGCGGAGAGCTGCGATGCGATCTTGTGCTACGCGTGCGAGCGTGCGGTGATGGTCGCGGACAGCTATTCAGCGCGGCTACTCGGGGCTTTGGGCTATGAGTTTGAAAGCTATGACGAGCTTAACGCGTGGCTAGGCGAGCTGGAATTTGAGCGGATATATGAGTTTGTAAATTCCGCCAACTCTCCCTGCGATGCGACGGCAAAAGCAGATAAGCTGGAGAACGAAAACGGCGCATATGCACTATTTCACGGGCTCATCGTGGAATTTTGCAAAGCACATTTGAAAGGTAAAATTTTTGATGATTTTGCGATAGAATTTTTTGATAATTTAAAATAAATCTTAGCCGGCTTTAAAGCAAAGAACATTCTATACCATCCAAGTAGCGACAAATAGGTGATTTTATGTATTGTTAAGCGCCGATATAGCAAAATTTAATTAAAATTACGGCGATAAATTTGGTTAAAAAATCGATATTTAGGGGAGTTTATGACGAAAAGAAAAATTTTAATAGTATTTGGGACGCGTCCGGAGGCCATTAAGATGGCTTTGTTAATAAAGGAATTTCAAAAGCACGCGGAATTTGAAGTGAAGGTTTGCGTCACGGCGCAGCACAGACAGATGCTCGATCAAGTTTTGGAATTCTTTGAGATAAAGCCCGATTTTGATCTAAATTTAATGAAACAGTCTCAGGATCTGTACGACGTCACGTCAGGGGTGCTGCTCGGTATGCGCGGGATATTCGAGCGCTACAAACCGGACATCGTATTTGTCCACGGCGATACGACTACGACAAGCGCGGTATCGCTAGCCGCATTTTATCAAAAGATTGATGTGGCGCATGTCGAAGCGGGTCTTAGGACGCACGATATCTATTCGCCCTTCCCAGAGGAGATAAATAGGCAGATCACCGGCCTGATAGCCAAATACCACTTTGCGCCGACCGCGGGCGCAAAAGAAAATCTATTAAAAGAGGGCAAAAGCGCAGAAAACATAGTAGTAAGCGGCAACACCGTTATAGACGCGCTTTTTTGGACTATCGATAAGATAGAGCGCGATGCGGCCTTACGGGATAAAATTTTATCTTCCATAAATTTTAAATTTCATCTTAGCGAGAGAAAATTTATACTCGTAACAGGTCATAGGCGGGAAAATTTCGGTGAAGGCTTCATAAATATCTGCGAGGCTCTGCGCGAAATAGCCGCCAATAACGCCGACGTGGACATCCTCTATCCCGTGCATCTCAATCCGAACGTCCAAAAGCCGGTGAAGGAAATTTTATCAGGGCTACCGAATATTTTCTTGATGGATCCGCTGGAATACGACGCATTCGTGTATCTGATGAGTAAAGCGTATATGATCATCACCGATAGCGGGGGCATCCAAGAGGAGGCGCCGAGCCTTTGCAAGCCCGTTTTGGTAACTAGAAACAGAACCGAGCGCCCCGAGGGGATAGAAGCGGGATGCGTGAGGCTGGTCGGAACGAAGCGAGAAAATATCGTAAAAGAAGCGCAAAAATTATTAAATTTAAAAGATGAATATGATAAAATGAGCCAAAGTATAAGTCCTTACGGCGATGGAAAAGCATGCAGAAGGATACTCGATTTTTTGAAGGAAACATTGTGAAAAAAATTTGTATAGTAGGCCTTGGATACATCGGCCTACCGACAGCAGCACTTTTGGCAAATAGGGGTTATAAAATCCACGGCGTTGATGTAGTACAGAGCGTCGTAGATACGATCAATCAGGGCAAAATTCATATCGTAGAGCAAGGGCTTGGGGAGCTTGTAAAAAAATCAGTAGAAAGCGGAAATTTAAAAGCAGATGTTAAGCCTGATTTCGCAGACGTTTTTATCATAGCTGTTCCGACGCCGTTTCGAGATGGATACGCGCCAAATATCGATTATGTCATAAGTGCGGCAAAATCTATAATACCATACGTAAAAGACGATAACATGGTCGTTTTAGAATCCACTTCACCGGTAGGTACTACCGAAAAGATAGGTGAAATTTTAAAAAATGGCGGTGTTGATATTTCTAAAATTTATATCGCTCATTGCCCGGAGAGAGTTTTGCCGGGTAAAATTTTAAAAGAGCTTACGCAAAACGATAGAATCGTAGGCGGAACTACAAAAATTGCTACTAAAAAAATAGCGGAATTTTACGCAGAATTCGTAGAAGGCGAAGTTTTACAGACTGACTCAAAAACTGCAGAGATGTCAAAGCTTACAGAGAATTCTTTCCGCGACGTAAATATAGCCTTTGCAAACGAACTTAGCATTTTGTGCGATAAATTCGGCATTAACGTCTGGGAACTCATTTCGCTAGCAAATCGTCATCCGCGAGTTAATATTTTAAGCCCGGGCTGCGGCGTAGGCGGGCACTGCATAGCGGTCGATCCGTGGTTTATAGTGCATGCGGGCGGCTACGAAGCAAGGCTGATCAAATCTGCAAGAGAGGTCAATGATCACAAAGCTGAGTGGTGTATTGAAAAAATCAAAAACGCCGCTTTAAAATTTGAGCTGCAAAACGGCAGAAAGCCTAAAGTCGCGTGCATGGGGCTTGCTTTTAAGCCGGACATCGACGATTTGCGGGAGTCGCCTGCGCTAAATATAACCAGACGCCTGATCACAGACGGCGTCGATGTGGTCGCCGTAGA
>NZ_CALIMQ010000040.1 GCF_938045535.1 uncultured Campylobacter sp.
CGTAATACTCATGATATCCAGCGGAATGCCTGCAACCCCCATGATGCCGAAGCAGGCGCAAAGCGGAATTAAATTTACGACGATCGCGATAAGCGCGTATGAAAAGGAGCGAAAGATAACCACGAAAAGCACGAAAAGCACGAGCACGGTGATACCCAAAGTGCCTATCTGTGAGCTCATCAGGCTTTGAAGCATATTGTTATAAAGCACCATTATGCCGCTGATCTGCACCGTGACGTTATCTTTAGCGAGCAGGGAGTCCAGATCGCGCTTAAGATCGGCTAGAAATTGCGCTCTGCGAAGATTTGGATCGCTATCTATCGTGCGGATGCTAAAGTGCGCCTCGTTCGCTTCGATATTCACAAAGGGCGAAAGTACCAATTCGCGGTAGTTTGCGGGCATTTCAGAGTAGATCAAAGCAAGACTTAGATCGTCCAGATCGCGCCCTTGATTGATCTGCTTGCCGAGCTTTAAAAGCGATGCGAGCGAGCTTACGTTGCCGATAAACTCGTGCCCGGCGACGTTTTTGTCCTTCAAAAAATCATCTATTTTGCCGATGATACGCATCTTTTCGGATGTGAACCAATACTGCGGCTTGTTCTCGTTGGCGGCGTACTCGGCTTCGAAATCGCCAAAATCGTCGCTCGCGGTGGAATTTTGCTCTAAATTTGCGGCGTGGGTTTGATCTGAATTTACGGCTTCATTTGATTGTGCTGCCGCAGCGGAGCCTTGGGGCATAGAATTTTCTGCAATAGAATTTTGTGTCGCGGCGGTAGAATTCTGAGTAGCAGAGCTTTGTGCGATAGAATTTTGCCGAGTAGAATTTGCCGCAAAATTTCGCCCAGCGGGATTGGAATTTTCGCCGCTCTTAAAATTTGCGCTACCGCTTGCGGAATTTTCACTCCCGCTAGCAGGATCTGCGCCGCTTGCGCTTTTAAATTTAACGACGATATCAAGCGGGATAGTTCCGCCTAGATTCGTGTCGATAATCTCCATGCCCGCGCGGATATCGGTACTTTTTTTGAAGTAGCCGATGAAGCTGTTTTCGACGCGCAGCTGCGAGATGCCGTATAGTCCAAAGATCACCGCCGCAGCGCAAACGCCGTAAACCGCGCCTCTGCTACGTAGCGCCGTTTCGGCGCACCAAAGCGTAAATTTAAAGTGCTGCTCGAAGCTGCGGTTATTGTGCGTGCGCCTTAGAAGCGACATAACCGCGCCGAATACTCCAAATGCCGTAACTAGCGAGATGCTGATGCCTACGCTCATCATAATTCCCAGAGAAATTACGGGTTTTATATCGCAAAAAATTAGCGACATAAAGCCGATAACGGTCGTAAAGATCGCGAAAAAGCAGGGTCTTGCGCGCTCGCGCAGCACCGCGTAAACGAGCTGGCGCTGCGAAAAGGCGTGAAAGCGCGCGCTAAACTCGCGGTAGGCGACGATTAGGTGGATACAGACCGAAACCGTGATGATGAGCTGAAGCGCTATGAAATTTGAGCTAATCACCGTAACCTCAAAGCTCAAAAAGCCGAATAATCCCGCTGCGAGCACGACCGAATACGCGCAGATGATAAGCGGCAGCAGGATAAATTTCGCCTGTCTAAAAAAGAGCCAAAAGCAAGCTAACAAAAGCACCAAAGCGCCGAGTCCGTAGGTCGCCAGATCCGAGCGGACGTAACCCACCATATCGTCGGCGATCATATTCAGTCCGCCCAAAAACAATCGGTCGCCCGCAAATTCCTTCTCAAAGCCCGCGATCAGCGCCCGCAAAGCCACAATGTCGCGGTGATCCTTTTCGCGCAGCTCGTCGCGGTAGGATTTAAAATTTTGCTCCGCAACTTTAAGCGCGTCTTTGAGCTGTGAAATTTGAGCCCCCGAGCGGTTGCTCTCGTGCTCCGCTTGCTCTAGAGCGTTTTTGGCTCCGTCTCTTAGGCGCAAAAGCTCCTCGTAGCGGGTCTGCGGCTTTAAATTTATTAAAATTGCGGTAGTGCGAAAATCGGCGCTTACTAAATTTGACGCGTAAAAGGGGCTTGTGGCAAACTCGCGCCTAGCCGCGGTTAAATTTACGTCCGCGTCGGTAAGAGTGGGTATGTGCTTAAGCAGCTCGCTCATACCGCCACCTTTGTTTAGCAAAAGCGGCACATTCGTGATGTCCGTGACGCTAGCGACGAAATCCAGCTTGGAAAAAGCTGCGTCCATCTGCGCTATTTTGCGGATCGTCTCGGGCGCTAAAAGATCGCCCGCGGGAGTGTATGCAAGCACCAAGAAATTCGGCGTTTCGTAGCGTTTGGATACTTCGCGCCAAATTTGAAGGTCTTTGTCATTATCTAGTAGAAGCGTCTGGCTCGAAGCGTCGATCTCGAGCTTTGTGGAGTAATATCCGAAAAAGAGCGCCAGCGCCGTAAACAGCGCGAGCGTGATTTTCGGAAACGCGACGATTAGGCGAAAAATTTTTTTCAAATACCGCTCTTTTGAGTGCGTCGCTATTCGCCGCTATTGATGACGGTGGAATTTAGCCGCTTTATAAGCTCGTCAAAGCCCAAGCTTTGCGTTACGTCGCCAAGCTGCGAGCGGTAGGTCTGAATTAGGCTGACGCCCACGATATCGACGTCGTAGATGCGCCAATCAGAGCCGTTAGGATAAAATTTAAAATCTATGTCGTAGTTTTTCTGCTCGCCGATGACCTGTGTTTTTAGCACGCGGCGCTTATCGCTCGGGCTTTGTTTACTTAGCACCTTCATATCCTGATCGGTATAAAGCGAAAGTTTTTCGATAAACGAGCGCTTTAGATGCGCCTCGAAGGCTTTATTAAATTCCGCGATTTGCGCAGGGCTAAGGCTCGCATAATGTTTAGCAAGGGAGAGCTTTGCCATCATTTTATAATCAAAATAGCCGTCAAAAAGCGCAAAAATTTTTGCGGGCTTTGCGTCTTTTGGGGTGCTGCTTCGCATGATGCTTACGGCCTCGGCGACCTTTTGGCTCATCACAGGCTCGATATCCGCATCGCTAATAGCGTGCGCCGAAATCAAAAGCGCTCCGCAAAGCGCTAGAACTTTTAAAATTTTCATTGTTATTCCTTTATTAGTTTCTCGCGATTTTGCTCGTAAGCATCGCGTAAAAATGGATATAGATCCACTGCATCTTTGGTCATTTTTTCATAAAATTTCGGATCGCGCGAGTAATCGTTAAATATTCTAAATCCATTGACGGAGTTTCGAACGGTGCCATCTTTAATATAGTTTATCGGATTTGAAAAATAATCTCCGACAAGCCCCGCTGTATCGCGCAGATTGCTCTGTCCCAAAATCGGCCAGACGATATGCGGACCTGCCGGAACGCCCCAGTATCCTAGTGTCTGCCCGAAATCCTCGTCGTGGCGCGGAATCCCGTAGTATTTGCCTGCCATATCGTTAAGCCCGCCGAAGCCGACGGTCGAGTTGATCAAAAATCGCTTCGTCTCGTCCCAAGAATTTTCAAATTTACCCTGCAATAGGTTGTTTACGAGCCTCATCGGATATAAAATATTATAGAAAAAATTTGAAAACGCGCCCTGGATCGGATCGGGCATTACATAGTCGTAACCGCTGGCTACGGGGGTTAATATGTATGAGTAAAATACGTCGTTAAAGCTCGTCATAACGCGGTTATAGCCGCTAAGCGGATCGAAAACCTCGCGCTTGGCAAACTCCTCGTCAAAACCATCCGTATCGCTAGGCGCTACGTCTTGCTTTTGCGAGCAACCGCAGAGTGCCAATGCCGCGGCTAAGAATATAATTTTTATAAATTTCAAATGTGACCCTTCTTTATAAATCAAAGTGGCGATTTTACAAGTTTAAAGAAATTTTGTCAATAAAGGTAAAATTTCATATAGAATTTCCCTCTTTATAGCGCAAAATAAAGCCTGCGGCTCTTTAAGAAATATATCAGAGGATATATTATAAAATCACGCGAAAGTAAATAAGAAAGGATGAAAATGGATGCAAAATTTGCTTTGGAATTTCTGCTTGGCAAGGAAACATCGCTTCTAGCCAAGCATATTAAGCTACTTAAGGCCGTAGATGAGACTAAAAGTATTACAAAGGCCGCAGAGATCGTAGGAGTGTCGTATAAAAACGGCTGGGATGTGCTAAATTTAATCAACAACGCGAGCAAAAAGCCGCTCATTGTTCGCACTCAAGGTACTAAGAAAAATAGCGGCTCCGAGCTCACTCCATACGCTCACAAGTTGATTCGCGCTTATGATGCTATCAGCCACGCGGGCGAGACGTTTTTGAGTGAAATTTTAAAGCTTGACGAGATCCCCGAAGAGAGCCTTTTAAGCTTAGAGAAGATCGGTATGAAGCTTTCTGCACGCAATCAGCTAAGCGTTGAGATTACGGATGTTCAAACAGGCGCTGTAAATTCTCAAATCACGGCTAAGCTCGCAGGTGGCGAAATTTTATGCGCGACGGTAACCGTAGAGAGCGAAAAGAATTTAGGGCTAAAGGTGGGCAAGGATGTGCTGTTTTTATTCAAAGCTCCAAGCGTCATCATTGCCAAAGGAAGCTCGGAGAAGCTAAAACTTAGTACGGTGAATCAAATCAAGGGCACGATTAGCGAGGTCAAAATCGGCGCGGTAAACGCAGAGATCTGTCTAGGCACAAGCTCGCATCAAAACATCACCGCGATCATCACGCGAGAATCTGCCACCGCGATGGCTCTAGGAGTAGGAGATGAAGTAACGGCGATCATCGAGCCTAGCGAGATCATTATTGGTGCGTAATAGGATGAGATCGGGTGCGCAAAATTTTAAAATTTAAGGCGTAAATTTAAAATTTTAGATACAATTCAATTCTCGGTGAGAGCCGAAACGAAAGGCATAAAATGAAGTTGAAAGCAGTGCTTTTAGGAATTTTAACCGCAGGCGCGCTTAACGCAGGCGAGGTCAGCATCGCAGCCGCTGCGAACACGACATATGCGTTTGACGAGATCAAGGCAGAATTTGCCAAGCTACATCCGCAAACTACGCTAAACGTGAGCTTGGGCGCAAGCGGAGCGCTTAGCACGCAGATCAAAAACGGCGCGCCGTTTGATATTTTTATGGCGGCTGATATGAAATTTGCAGACGATCTGCATAAAGATGGCTTTGCGACGGCGCCTGCCAAAACCTACGCAAAGGGCAAAGTGGCGATGTTTAGTG